>JAKADW010000146.1 GCA_021820165.1 Bacillota bacterium | reverse complement strand
ACCCTTTACACGTGTAACCGGGACACTAAATGCTCCCCACCACCAATACGGTCTAAGTATTGGCGATGTTCCACAAACACCATCGAATCCTGATAAGCGGCCCATTTAGCCGGATCGTTGGCCGCAACCATGTATTCCTCGAGGTGCTTTAAGTCTGCCCGATACTCGGGGGCACAGCCCGTCGGGTGTGCACCCCAAGGCATCTCCGCAACGCCCTGCGTGTGTATCCGGAGAATCTGAACATCGCGGCCAAAGCGCTGCAATTCGTCCGCGTGGACCAGGCGTTCACAAGACATAAAAGTGGTCTTGGCCGCCTTCGCACATAGCACATCGATGTGGCCGTCACCCAGAATTACGCCGTTGCCCCGTTCGTCAGCGTAGTTGACGTGAATCAGGGCGAAATCTGGTTTGAGTGCCGGGACTGCCACCAAACGTTGTCCCCCAAAGGGGTCCGTAATGATCTTAAAGGCATGGTTCACCGTTAAGACATCGGTAGCCAAACCGGACCGGGTGGGCAAAAATGGGACCCGTTTAATGGCCGCGTCTAATCCCGCCATCACGGTATACTCCGTCCATTCTTCAAATTCGACGATCTGGGCTTGGCGCGCCCGACGAAAGTTGGGCGCCAACCCCATCACTTCGAACCCCACAAAGGCGTAGATCACTTTAGAAACTACGCCGAGTCCAAGTAACAAATCCACCTCCGGTCCCCCAACATTCACGATGAGCGTCAAATTCTTGCGACCGCTTCGCGCCAATGCCCGGACCAAACCCATAGGTTTTCGTGACAGTGACGAGCCCCCAATGGTAATACTCGCCCCGTCCTCAATTTGCTCTAACATTTCCTCGGCGGTTAACACTTTATTCACCAAACACACCTCCCCATTTCTTCATTAGACACGCATTCCGAGAAATCCTGCAACGTTTGGGAATTAACGCCAAACTATTATGGTGATCCCAAAGCCACTAAAAATTGGCGTTGGGAGAAGACCTAAAGGCGTGGGTAATCCTCCAAAATCCGGTGATACTAATCCCATGTCGGTCTCATGGAGGTGACAAACATGGCTCGTGGCAGTAACACAGGCAACCGCGCTTTAGTGCAAGGCGCCGCCCGTGCGCTCGATCAATTTAAGTATGAAGTCGCACGTGAACTCGGTCTGCAAGGCGTCGAAGACGGATATTGGGGTGATATCCCCTCCCGGCAGTGTGGGGCGGTCGGTGGTCACATGGTTCGCAAGATGATTGAAATGGCCGAACAGCAAATGGCCGGCCGGCGGTAATTGCGTCCGGCTATCTACATAGGGGTTACCGCGGATCCTTTGGGATACCGCGGTGATTCCTGTTTAAATTTCTAAAATCACCTTGCCCAAAACGCCGGACGTTTCGAGGTGCTCATGCGCCTGGTCCGCTTGCTCCAAGGGAAAGGTATGGTCAATCACGGGCACCAGGTCTCCGCGTGCAAAGAGTGGTAGGAGTCTCGGCAGAATCGCACTACTTCCCAGATAGGCGCCTAAGATGGTTTGCCTACGACGGAACACTCGGCCCAGTTCAAAGTTCACCAAACCACCGGTGGTGGACCCTACCGCAACTACTACACCGCCGCGCCGTGTAATGGATAGCGACTGCTCAAACGAAGCCTGCCCCAGGGAGTCCACCGTGATATCTGCACCTTGTTGCTGGGTCAGGTTCATAACGTCACCGACGATGTCATCTCCTGCATCCCATCGGATAATTTCGTCGGCCCCGAACTGACGTAGGCGGTCCGTTTGCTTAAAAGAAGAGCGCACCACGGCAATGACTCGCAGTCCGCGACGTTTGGCCAACTGTAAAGTCGCTAGCCCCAAGCCACCGTTGGCAGCCCACAACAAGACCGTCATGCCAGGCTCCGCCTCCGCTTTGTGCAAAAAATCTTCAGCCGTAATAAATGGCACTCCAATCGATGCGGCTTCCGCAAACGTCAGTCCGCCCGGCATGGGTACCACGTTGGCTTGCGGCACCCGCACATACTCCGCATAGGTTCCGTCAAAAATCCGAAACTTAGCGCAACTAGGGTGCTGACCACTTAAGCAAAAACGGCAGGTCCCACAAGCCACCCCAGGATTGATCACCACGCGTTGCCCGACTTGTAACCCCTCGACGCCTTCCCCCAGCGCCTCGATTTCCCCGGCACCATCACTGCCTAAAATCCGGGGCGTGGCAAAGCCCCCGAAGGCCCCTTGCCGCACCCAGATGTCCCGATGATTGACGCCGGAAGCCCGCAGTCGAATGAGCACCTCACCACAGGCCGCTTCTGGAGTCGCCGTCTCTTCATAGCGTAGCACGGTGGCCGCTCCCGGTTCGTGTACCTGTATCGCACGCATGCCTGTCCTCCACCTTCCAGATTGGATAAATTTTCCTTAATGTACTGTAGCAGATTACTATCCTGATGTCACTGCCATTCTACCCAGGCCAGAGACCAGGCGATGCTGCGGGCCTGTTGCCATAGCCGCAGTGGACGAAACGCGTGGGGAAATATTGGCCAATCCCAGTGCAGTTGATCCGGCTCTTGAATAAACCCCAAGAAATCTAAGGTCAAGGGCCACGCCGTTACAGCCAGGGCGTGGGGATCTTCCCACAGGGCGCGCGCGTAGCCTGCATACACCTCGATCGGCCAGGAATCCCGCTCGCCTGGGACTGTACGCGGCAAACGTCCGGACTTCTCGATTTCGTGACGCAACCAGTGACTGGCTTGGCGCACCACCCGCGCGGGAGCCGTGTTATGTTGGTTTGCCGTCGGTGCACTCGGTTCCCAATCTTCTGGTGGCAGGACGCTTGGGATCGTCATCTCGTCAGCACTTGCCTCATCCACCGCAAGTGCCAGAAGATAAACTTGCTGCGCCGCTGACAATGATACGGCATCAATGCGGACGGGTCCCAAGCCATTTCGAAGTACTTCTTTCCATCTTTGTAGAGGCACCCTACGTGCACCGAGCGGTCTCACGCGTTGACGCACCTGAATTACATTGAGCCATTCGATCCCAGGGTGGTTCGCCAGAGCCGACAGGTAGTCCCGAAAGCGTTCCTGCGCATGGCGTTGCTCCTTTTTATTCCGCACCGGTGCTGGGCGCAGCACTTCTACCGTGGCTCCATGGGCAAAGTTCACCGCGTCCCAAAACTTGGTCGACACCAGTTCTGTGGGATGCGCCATCACCATGAACATTTTCCCACCGGAAAACTGTGCCACCGCCTTATCGATGACATCCGTCGCCTCCTGAAAGTTGTCCGGGAACTTCAGTAAGAACGGTCTCGGGGTCAACACCGGTGGCGAGAGATGCAAAACCGGTCCTAACCAAACCGGTTCGTCCAAGGGCACCACGTAGCTATTCCAGGCATCGCTAAAAAATATGTCGATTCCTAATTGGGGCAAGGCCTCGACTGCGGCGGGCACCCAATTCGCCCCCGGTTGGGTAAAGTAAATCGGTGGCCGAATGGCATCGGCCACCATTCCTACCCCCACCTGTTCACGCTCCACGAAGGCTTTAATCCCTGCGCGATAGGTGAGGTGTTGGAGCTCTTCGGCAATCGTTGGGTGCTCGGAGTGGCTCCAGGAATGAAATCCCAAGGCGGGTTCTCGTCGCAAGGCATCCAGCACCAAATGATGTCCTGCCTGGGCCAGGGCGAGCGCTTTCTTGCCTACAACCCCATAAGAGCCCTCAATGCCGACATGCCGCATCGCATCCACTATGAACCCCAGGGCTTCGTGCGACTGGGGAGTCAGATAGTCCTCAACATCATAGCGTAAAAGGCCTATTGCCTTCATCGAGCGCAACCATGCGGCCCCGCGGCCACAGCCAGGGATTGCTGGTAGAGTGCCACATAATCTTGAGCCTCGCGGATCAGCGAATGACGCGCCAGAATGCACGCGCGCGCCTTTTCACGAATGACCCGGATGCGGTCATCCGGCTCTAAAGCCCGAGATAACTTAGCCACGAACTCGTCTTGGTCCTCAAATAAAAGCCCATTCACGCCGTCTTGCACCAAGTACCGATTGCCCGCAATATTGCTACACAGCACCAAAGAGCCACAAGCCAGTGCCTCCATCAGGGCATTGGATACTCCTTCTACCGCGGACGTGTTCAACGTCACGTCGGCGCTGTTATACCAAGCCACCATATCCTCTTTGGGGACTTCCCCCAGTAAATGCACCCAGGGCCGTGTTTTAGCGCGTTCTCGTACGAGCTCCCATTCTCCAATATGGCGTGCCGGTCCGGCCACGGCCAAATGAATGTCTTGGCCGGTCGCTTGGCGTGTGGCTTCAACCAAATCCACCGCCCAAGCCGAACGTTTCACCGGTCTGACTCCGCCCGCTATCAGTACCAAGGGATGGGGCAAAGATTTTGAAGCGGGCTCCGGACGAAACACTCTCTCATCCACCGAAGGGGGCACCACGTGAATGCGGTCCGCCCAGCCCGGCACATCCTCTAATATCCGGCCTCGGGCATCCTCGGTAAATACCACTTGAGCCGCCACTTGGTCCAAACCCTTCGCAATGGGGCGAAAATCCTGGACCCAATCTTGCCATAAATCCGTCCCCGTCCAAGTTACGATGATACGGCGCGGGTCAATCCCGTCCTTGACCAGGGCAACTCCGACACGATGAGCGTTCCAACCGTGATACACATCAAAGGATGTCAAGTGCTTGTGATAAAGCTCCACGGCACTAGAAATCCCTTCATGCTGCAACCCTGCTTGTAGCCGCCGCGCTGAAATGCTATTGCCTCCGGTCGGCGGCGTATCTCCCGGAATAATTAGTCCAACCTGCATGTCTCGTCCCTTTCGTCCCGCATGCCTTCCCTGTATCGATGAAATCGGGACTGTCTAGTGATAGTAACACAACAGAGAACCGGTGGTTTTAACCCCATCGGGCTCCAACCGGGCAGATGTTCTCCCCTTAGAGTCCAGTATTTGTCGTCAAATGATACGATTCAAAGCCCAATCCCTACATAAATTCGTCTAAAACATCGCCGGCCAAAGGATTCACCCCTATACTAATGCTAGTGGAGTCGCGAGTCATCGGCTGAAATTCGCTGTACGATACGAGGACCCACGATGGGATGTGACAACACTTCTTGAGGCAAGTAGACACGCCGAATTGTCTGACGTTCACGCGCAATCGCACTAATGGGCTTCGACAATCGGGACATCTCAATCAACTGCCCCGGCGCCTCGTCCCATAAGAATAAGGCCCCTTCCTTTCCGGAAGTACCTTCCCCGCCGACATAATAATCATAATAGACTGTGCCGGTTTCGTCGACCACGCAATAATAGTGGGGATCGAAGCCGAGTGACGCCACATCTTGTCCAATCAGGGCAACCGCCTCGTGATTGGAAGTCGGGTATTCGAGATACTTAAACAACCGTCGATCCATAAAGCGTCGACATAAATCCCCCAAAATTTGATCGGACGCCTTCGACCAGACACTAAACGCGTTCATTAACACGTTGTCATCTAGAGCGAGGTAATCCGCAAGAGTCATCTCGCTATTGTCCCGGAGCAGGCTTAAGAGTGCCGGATGCGGCATAAAGAGTGTATCGTAAATGGCCTTGGCTCGCTCTAATATCATGCGTAAGAGGACTTCGGCCGACCTACTCACCGGGTGGAAGTATACCTGCCAGTACATAAAATAGCGCGCCAACAAGTACGCCTCCACAGTGTGCAACCCCGACTTTCGCACCACAATCTTATCGTCTTTGGGTAACATGATCCGGATAATGCGGGCTAAATCAAACTTGCCGTAATCAACGCCCGTAAAGATGGAATCGCGCATGAGATAGTCCAAACGGTCGGCATCCAATTGGCCACTAACCAGCGACACCACCAGGGGATTTGGATAGCGT
>JAKADW010000145.1 GCA_021820165.1 Bacillota bacterium | reverse complement strand
TAAGCGAGCATTCGCACCTTCGGTTCGTCGGATTTCCTCGCTTCTCTCCGGAACATTTTGCTGAGGTGGAGTTGAAGTATACCCTCAAACACAAGCAGTACCAGAGAGGGTTAGATGAACTGGTGCAGGAGGGTCTTGTCCAGCGGTTTCGGCCGGTTGACCTCGGGCCGCAAGTTTATTTAGGGGTGGTTGGACCGCTACAATTTGAGGTGTTGCAGTACCGACTACAGCACGAGTATGGGGTCGAAGTCACACTCCGAACCCTCTCGTATCAGATGGCCCGCTGGATCACCGAAGGGCCGGCGGAATTTGAGCTGGGACGCTTCGACCGCGTCCGTATGGTCGTCGACGATGATGGTCAGCGGGTGCTCCTCTTGGAAGATCAGCGGACCTTGGATCGGTTGCAGGAGCGCTACCCGTCGTTGGTGGTGACGGAAAGCTCACCCATACGACATCAAGAGGCGGGACTGTGATACTCTAGACGGTGAGTAACGCCTTCGGGTGGATAGGAGTGACAGGGTGGAATATCGTCGTCTAGGCCGAGCAGGAATTCAGGTATCAGCTATTGCCCTAGGAAGTTGGCTGACATATGGGACGGTGACGGAGCAGGAGACAGCCAAGGCCTGTATTCGGGAAGCGTTTGAGGTCGGCATCAATCACTTCGATTGCGCCAATGCGTACGGGAGTGAGCCACATGCGGCCGAACGCTTTCTCGCGGAGGCGTTAGCTCCGTATGACCGAAGCGAGTACGTACTGACAAGCAAGGCCTTCTGGCCCGTAGGGCCGAAGCCGAATCAAAGCGGGCTGTCCCGTAAACATCTTTTTGACCAAGTTGACAAAAGTCTCAAGGCGTTAAAAACCGACTACGTCGATATCTTCTACTGCCATCGCGCGGACCCCAACACTGAAATTGAGGAAACACTGCGCGCCATCGATGATCTGGTGCGGCAAGGGAAGATTCTATACGGCGGCATCAGTGAATGGCAACCACAGCAGATTGCTGAAGCGCTTTTGGTCGAGAAGCGTCTCGGCCTGAACCCGATTCGCGCCAGTCAGCCGGTCTATAATCTCTTGAATCGCTATATTGAGTCGGCGGTTCTGCCCATGTCGGCCCAAGCAGGGATGGGACTGGTCGTGTTTTCGCCACTGGCTCAGGGGCTACTGACCGGCAAGTATAAAAAAGGGCAGGCGGTTCCATCGGGATCAAGAGCGGCCAATGAGCGGGTCAGCGGTTCCATTTCGCGGATGCTCACCGAAGACAATCTCGACCGTGTGGAGCAATTATCCGAGGTGGCTCGAGACCTGGGCGTCACCTTAAGCCAATTGGCGCTCGCCTGGGTTCTTCGTCTACCGGCCATTTCTAGTGCCCTCATCGGCGCCTCACGACCGGAGCAAATTCAAGAGAACGTCAAGGCCGTCGACGTCAAACTCTCTGAGGAAACGTTGGCTCGTATCGAAGCAATTTTGGCATAGAGAGGCCGAGCCCCGCTTATCCATTAAGGGGGGCGAGGAGATGAAGTGGAAACCATGGATCCGGTGGCCGGGCATATCGTCGCCGGATCCGCTCTTTTTGCGCTATGTCGGGCGTGTGCCTACTTGGCGTTTGGTTGCCGCCACCTCGCTAGGTGGTCTGATGGTTCTCATCATGGGGCATGCAGCCCACTCTAGCGCCGTAGGCTATGGGTATGGTGGTCTCATTTTTGTGTTGTTGAGCTGGCCATTAATCCGCGGGGTGATACGCTCGCTCAGCTGGACGGATAGTACGATCTGGCAGACCATGCTATTGGTCATCGCGTCCTTAGCCATGGGCACAGTGGGGGACAAGATTCTCGGTTTCAATCCCCAGGCGGCTAAAATGCATCAAATCACCTGGCCGGAGGGCCAGCACATGTTGTGGCAGTTTCCCTTGGTGTTGCCGGTGGAGAATCTGGTCCTATTGGGCGGATTAATCGCGGTGTGGCAAATTGTCCGCCCGCGTACCGCCTTTGAGCGGCTTATGGTTGCCGTGGTGGCGGCCTTCGTTTTTGGTCTCTGGCATGTGCCTGCGTGGGGTGGATGGACCATGCTGGTGATTGGCCTCACGGTGCTACCTTGGACACTCTACCTGTTGGCTACAGGAGACATGCTCGTGCCGGTACTGGCGCATATTGTGATGGATACCTTGGCGGTCACCGGGACGGCAGCACCGGCCCATTCTCTTTTGCGCCATTTTGCCGATCCGGTCTTGCTATTGAGCTTATTGATCTTGGGATTGGCCTGGTCAGTGCTCCGCGAGTGGCAAGAAAGACGCCGCCGCTCCTCCTAAATCTTCGGTATTATGGAAGAAAACGGGGAGGGATGTCGATGGATCAGCAGTGGGCCATTTCAGTAAAAGGGATTCTCGTTCGCGAGGGATGTGTGCTTTTGGGCGCGAACGACCGGGGCGAATGGGAATTGCCTGGAGGACGGATCGAAGCGGGCGAAACGCCCGAAGAGGCGTTGATCCGGGAATTCCTCGAGGAAACCGGACTGACGGTTCGGCCACGCCGAGTCGTCGATGCCCGTTTTTTAAAGCCAACTCCGGAACGCTCGGTGTTTTTGGTCATCTTTACGGTCGATGATTTGACAGAACACTTGGAGCCCAAGATATCGATCGAGCATACGGACCTTTGTTGGGCTCCATGGGAGCGGTTGCCGCCACAGTTGCCAGACGCCTACGCGGAACCCATAGAACGGACTCTGAAAGGGCTATCCGGGCGCGTGCTGGATGCGCTTTCGGCCCGTTTAAGTCGGGATGGGGGAGCCCGGATCAAACGTCTTCGGGACGGTGGCGAGCCGGGGATCACTCCGGCTCAACGGGGGTGGGGCGAATGACGATTCGTGAATTGCACGCCCTTTATCGGCAAAAAGAGAAAAGTCCCGTGGAGACATTTCAAGAAACGCTTAGCCAAATCGACCGCTGGCAGCACGCGACCCATCTCTTGACCTCGATGGATGAGGAAGCCGGTCTTAAGGCGGCCCGCGCATCGGAAGCGCGTTATTTTCGCGGCGAACCGCTGTCAGTGCTTGACGGCATGCTGGTGGGGTTGAAGGATTTGATTGATGTCGAGGGTGTGGTCACCACGGCAGGGTCGGCGGTTCGCGCGCATGAGCATCCCGCCGCGGCGGACGCTCCGGTGACACGTAAACTTCGGGCAAGTGGTGCCAATATTGCCCTGGGTAAATTAAATCTGCATGAATTTGCCTACGGACCAACAGGGAATAGCTCACACTATGGTCCGGTCGCCAACCCCTACAACCTGACCCACATGGCGGGCGGTTCTAGCTCCGGGTCGGCGGTGGCCGTGGCCACCGGACTTTTTATGGCGGCACTGGGAACGGATACGGGAGGGTCCATTCGTATTCCCTCGGCGTTTGTGGGGATTTCCGGGCTCAAGCCGACTTACGGGACGATTTCCACCGAGGGCGTCATCCCCCTTTCCTGGTCCTTGGACCACGTCGGTCCCATGGCCCGACATGTCGAAGACGTTCGTCGCGTCTTTGAGGTTCTGAGCGACCAAAGTTCCCTCGAGGGAGGAGAAGTCAGGCGGGTATTATGGCCCGAGGGCCTCGATTGCGCGGATGCGGCACTGGACCCGGTGGTTCAGGACGGTATTGGGGTCATTTTAGATAGCCTCGGGGTTCTGGTCGAGCGCGGCCCTCTGCCGGATTTGGAGCGTATCTGGCTCGCCCAGTCGATTATTCTCGGGTCCGAGGCGCTAGCCTATCATTGGACCACCTTGGATTCCCAACCGGAACGCTACCAACCCGATGTGGCGGATCGTCTTTATCAGGGTGGCGCCCACTTGGCTGCCGAATATATCGCGGCACTACGTTACCGCCAGGCAGCGCAAACCCGCTATCGTGCGTTATTTGATGAAGTCGACCTCCTGATCCTGCCCACCGTGCCGGTACAGGCGCCGCCATTGGACGGCAGCCGCATCACGACGGCCTTAGGGCATGAGGATGTGCGGGCGGTATTGACGCGTTTCACCAATCCCTTTAATCTCTTGGGATTTCCCGCATTGGCGATTCCTTGGGGTATGCACCAAGGACTACCGGTTTCCATCCAATTGGTCGCGGCACCCGGGCGGGAGGCGCTGCTCCTTGGTGTCGGGGAAGCGATCCAGCAGCAGTTTCCGTCCTCAGTTCCGGAGCCGCCACCAGCGCTCGCATAAAGCCAAGCGTTGGGTATGAAGCTAGCCCCATGGTCAAATGGGCGAAGCTACCGTGGGATACCTTGGAGAATTGGGGGTTTAGTCTGGAGGCCGCAAAGACAGCCGTTGCCGCCGGACTCTCATGGGCCTTGGCCGCCTGGATATTTGGCACGGCCAGGCCCTATTTTGCTCCCTTGGCCGCCATTTTGTGTGCTCAGGCAACCATTGCCGAGTCTGTTGTGCGCGGGGTGCAGCGGATTCTAGGGGTCGTCGGGGGCATTGTGCTGGCCATCTTGTTTACGCATCTGGTGGGGCTTCATGCCTGGTCTATTGGGGTGCTCGTATTTGTGGCCATCGCTGCCGCCAGTCGATTGCGTTTAGGCTCGCAGGGCATTTCGCAAGTGGCCATCTCGGCTCTGATGGTGATGGCGATTGGCGCACAAGTGAAAGGATATGCCTGGTACCGGGCTTTGGATACGGCACTGGGGGCGGCGGTGGCAATTCTGGTGTCGGCACTTCTGTGGCCGCCTGACTTTACGCCCGACGCCGCCGAGGCCTTGCGGATTTTGGCGTTAGCGCTAAGCCAGGTGATGGAGGGGATTCAACAGGACTTGGATCAGGGCTTGGATCCCGAGGAGGCCAACCGGCGGCTGAAGGAGGCGCGAGCCATTGAGTCTGGTTTACATCGCGCCCGTCGAGCGATTGAACGGGCCGAGACCAGTCTCCGTTGGAATCCCTGGCACCGGGGAGAACGGGGGAAGCTCGCTCAACTGCGACATGCGCTCACGGTGCTTGACCATACTATGATTCAAGTGCGGGGTATTGCGCGAACACTCTTTGTCACCTTAGATCGGGATGTGAGTCGGCCGGCGGCTGCCTTGCCGGATGCCTTGGCGAAACGTCTGGGAAAGGTGCTGGCATTAATGGGAGAGGCGTTGAAAAGCTATGCGCTCTTGATTCAAGAGCAAGCGCAGGACGCGGCTTTGCGAATGGAGCGACTGCTGGCGGCGAGTGCTCGCGAGCGCCAAGTCTTGGTGCGAGAAGCGGGCGCCCTCTTGGAAGGAGATGGCGCCCGCTTTCTGGACATCGCGGCCGTTCTGGTGGACTTGGATAAGATGAGCCAGGATTTAGAGGTGTCGGCGCGGCTCATTATTCCTATTGTCCGGGTCTAGGCTAGTGGCCCGACTGATACCGCCGGCGGGCCTCTTCAAGAACCCGAAGGGCGTCCGCCTCACCTTTCCAGCCACCGATGTGCGTTTCTTTCTTTTCCAGTTGCTTGTAGGTTTCAAAAAAGTGAGGAATCTCCTTCAGCGCATGGGGATTGACGTCGTCCAATGACTGGACATGGTCGAACCGGGGATCGTCTGCCATAACCGCTAGAAGCTTGGTGTCGACCCCTTTTTCGTCCGACATTTCTAGCATTCCTAAAATGCGAGCATTCACAATGCATCCGGGAAAAGTCGGGAAGGTTGCCAGCACCAAGACATCGATGGGGTCACCATCTTCACCCAGCGTATCGGCGATAAAACCATACTCCGCGGGATAATGCATCGGGGAATAGAGAACCCGATCAAGGCGCACACGCCCGGTCTCGTGATCGACTTCGTATTTGTTTTGACTTCCTTGCGGAATCTCAATTACCACGTCTACCTTCAACAGGAGGCCTCCTCGTTGTGCAATCCTCGGGAACCCGCATGGTTCGAGTTCTGACGACTATTGTGGCGGAATGGCCCGTGAA
>JAKADW010000144.1:4403-5984 GCA_021820165.1 Bacillota bacterium | reverse complement strand
TCGAGTGGCCTCCTCGATCCCCTTAAAGCTGACGAGAAGCGTCTTAGTGCTCTCAGGTAGCGGCCGAATGGCCAACGTAGCTTCGGTCACAAGCGCTAGAGTCCCTTCGGACCCAATCACCAAACTGGCGAGATCTAAGCCGGGCGCCAATCCTACCGGGGGCAAGGTGCGAATCGAACCGTCCGCCAACACCACCTCCAACGCCAACACGTGATTGGTCGTGACGCCGTACTTCACACAGTGTGGCCCCCCCGAATTTTCCGCCACGTTTCCGCCGATGGTGGAGATGCGGTGACTCGACGGGTCAGGAGGGTAGAAGAAGCCCCGATCCGCCAGCGCCTGTTGCAAATCTGCATTCACCACGCCCGGCTGCACCTGGACCGTTCGCGAGGTTTCATCGATGGCAAGAATGCGGTTCATCCGCGTGAACGCGACCACCACGCCACCCACCAAGGGCGTCGTGCCCCCGCTTAAATTGGTGGATGCGCCCCGACCAATAATGGGCGCACGAGCTTCTTGGGCTATCCGAACGGCGGCTACCACTTGCTCCGGGTCCTCGGGAAGGACGACGGCATCAGGTAAGTGCCGCTCCCCCGTGGCGTCGTAACTGTAAGCGAGCAGTTGATCGCGATCGGTAATCACCTGGTGATTTCCCAATGCCGCCACCAATTTCCGTCGTAGAGACTCCTGCTCGCTGTCATCCAATCGACGATAGTTATTGATAAGCGCCGTCCGATCCATGGTTTGACGAAGCTCATAACGAGCCATGCTTGTCCTCCCTCTTGTAGAGCCGCAATTCCTGCCGAAACACGACCACGTCTGCGGTGGTTAACAGCCCCGCCCCTCGAATCCCGTGTTCTGAGCCAGGAAAATGGTATGGGGAACGGAAACCAATGTCTCCGTGGGCCAGCCGTTTCCTAAACATTTCCGGCTTCTCCTTTTGTTCGCATCCATTGGAGGAGCCGCCCCAGGCGTACCCCGGCCGCTTGAAGGCTCTGCTCACTCAAGTTCAGCGCGTCGGCTAAAGTCATCGGCCGAGGTGCCAGAGGTTCGGCAAACGAAAGCCCTTGGCGAAAGAAGGGGCCTAAATCCGCGGGCAACTGCCCAGCCAACGCAATGATAGGGGTAGAGGTCGCAATGCCCAACTGCAACACCACCCCCACCACTTTTCCCATCAGAGACTGCTGATCAAGCCGCCCTTCCCCCGTAATCACCCAGTCAGCCTGCTCCATTCGCTCGCGAAGCCGCACACGATCGGCTAAAAACTGGGCACCCGAGGTCAATTCGGCACCTAAGGCCGCCAATGCAAAGCCCATTCCGCCGGCAGCGCCCGCTCCAGGGAGATCCCGGGCCCCACTCGCGACCCGCTCCGAAAACTGCGCCAGAGCCCCATTGCCGATTCGCGCTTCCTCTAGCGACAAACCCTTCTGAGGGCCGAACGTTTCCAGAGCCCCTTCAGGTCCGAGTAAGGGAACCATGACATCTGAGAGCGCCGTAATGGGGCACCCAATTTGAGGTAGCCGAGCCTCCACCACCGACGACCAGTGAAGAGCCGACGCCTCAAGCCGTCGCCCTGACGCA
>JAKADW010000144.1:0-4393 GCA_021820165.1 Bacillota bacterium | reverse complement strand
AAGAACTCCGCTCCTAAGGCCGCCAAAAGACCAATACCCCCGTCTACCGAACCGGTACCTCCAAGGGCCACCCAAATAGATTCGATCTCGGGATCCTCCAGAGCTTTCTTGATGAGAAGCCCGGTTCCCGCGCTGGTGCTGGCCCAGGGATGTAACGGACGCTCCCCGTCCGGGACAAAGGGGGAACCCTCGCTCGCCTCCACCACCCCGATCCGCCCCCATTTATACCAGCGAGCACGGCGGGGTCGACCATAGGCGTCGACCGTCTCCGTCTCTTGAACGCGGGCGCCCTCGGCGAGAAGGACTGCCCCGGTTCCTTCACCGCCATCGGCGAGCGGGCAGAGGTCCACCGTGAGTTCCCCCCATCCTTGGCGAAGACCCTTCTTGACGAGGGCGCAGGCCTGAACCTGATCGAGGCTTCCCTTGAAGGCATCGAGTGCCACCAGCACGCGTCCCATCTTAGTTGGACTCGATCGGCAAATCGAGAAGCCGCCAAGGACGGAGTTCCAGCGTTCGGGCCCCCGAGGTAATGGCCGGGTCCTGGCGCGCCAAACGTTCCGCCTCTTCGGCATCTACATTCTGATAAATCACCATGCCGCCCCGTCCGTCCTCGAACGGACCGCCCATCATCACTTTGCCGGCTCGATAGAGATCCGAAATATAAGCGAGATGCAGGGGCCGCGATTGAGCGTTTTTCTCGTTATCGACAATCGTTAGAACCGCTGCGTACACCATCAACTATCCCCTCCTGTGCACATGGATCGGCGGGCCTAGCACGCCGCTTACGGCAACTGAACCACCATCTTACCCTGGACCGAAGGCTTCTCCCCGGGGATCCCTAGGCTCACGTTTAAGGTGGCGCGAGACTCGTCCAACGCCTGTACCCGGGCCGTGATGGCGAGCCGTTGGCCAGGTTGGACCATACTCCGAAATCGTACCTGATACCGCGCGAGGCGCGATCCCGGCGGAAGTCCCGCCTCTAGGACAAGGCGGGCGATGAGGCCCATATTCAACATGCCGTGCACGATTACCCCCGGCAATCCAAACGCCCGAGCCGCCTCATCATCATAATGAATAGGGTTGTAGTCGTCTGACGCCCCTGCGTAGCGCACCAATTGTTCGCGCGTTACCGTCAAATGAAACGGTCCCATTTCATCTCCGACTTGCATGTTCTACCTCCTCGGTCACAATGAGCACGGCTCGGGCGTGAAAGGCGAGTCCTCGATCGACATGCTGCCCCTCACTCTCGATCCCGATGATATGCATGCCACCCCGCGTCTTCACATCGGCCACCCATCCGGTCACCTCAATGCGGTCCCCAGCACAGATGGAATCTTGGCTCCAATCAAAGGCTTGCTCGCCATGAAGCACCCCAGCGGGTGGCAAGTGTAAGCCCGGAATGTTCCAAGGGAGCAAAGTCACCACAAATGTCGGGGGCGCAACGACATCCCGGTATCCCTCCACCCGCGCCTTTTCGACGTCATAATGGATGGCATTGGTCAGCCCCAACGCGAGAGCATAACGGCGAATGGCCCCGCGCTCGACCTCATGAATCACCGGTATACTGCGGGTGCCGAGACGCTCGTGCTCAATTAGCATGCAAAGTTCCTCCTTTGTCGGCTTAGGCGCCCACTAACAACAGCACGGACGACGCCCCGATAACTGTCACCAGAATCCAACGAAAGGCCCCTGGACTTAACTTTTGATTCAAGCGTTTGCCCATCCAACTTCCCACCAACACCGCCGGAATACTGGGTAACGCCGCCGCAAGTCCACGGACGTGGATCAACCCTTCTAGGCTAAACAAGCTTACCTTGAAAACCCCCATGGCAAGCATCACCGCGTTCAACGTGGCGACGTAAACGCTCTGGGAAAGAGACTCTCCTAGCATCGCCGCCGAGACCACGGTACCGCCTATATTGGTCAATGTACTGGCGAGACCACCCGCAAACGAGAGCGGCCATGCCAGCCACGGGTACCCAGCTCGCAGCGGTCGCAGACGGACGAGCCTTAGGCCCTCCAACCCGGCAAATGTTAGAGCAATGGTGCCCATGAGGACTCGAACCAGCATGGGCGACGCAATCTTGAGGAAATGGGCCCCGAGCACGCTGCCCACCCCCACAAGTGGGATGTAGCGCCACAGCACAGGCCTAGCCACGTCATGCCGGTAGCGCCAAAAATTTACGGCGCTGGCGGCTAGGAACATGGGCGCCGCATACGCGACCGCCTGTTGGGGAGGAAGCCATAGGGAGAGAAGCGGCATGACCACCAATCCGCCTCCAATGCCTAAGGCAGCTCCAGCAAAAGACGCGACCAGCCCCGCGGCCGCCAAGGCGATAATCCACCCGGCTGGCACGCGCTAACCTTTCTTTTGCATCATCGCCCGAAGCGCATCCCACTGGTCCGGGGTCACTTGCTCTAGGCCGTTAAACATGCCGGCGCCGTGAATCCATTCTCCACCATCAATGGTCACGACCTCCCCGTTTACATAGGCCGCCGCATCGGAAATGAGATAGGCGGCCAACGTGGTCAACTCTTCCGGCTTTCCCACCCGCTTTAGAGGGACCCGGTCCACCGCGGCCTGAGCCATATCGGTTGTGGGCATGAGCCGCGACCAGGCACCCTCGGTGGGAAATGGCCCGGGCGCGATGGCGACCTGCCGAATCCCATACCGAGCCCACTCCACCGCCAAGGAACGGGTCAGTGCCAGAACCCCGGCTTTGGCAGCAGCCGACGGCACAACATATCCAGAACCGGTCCATGCATAGGTGGTCACGATGTTTAACACCGTGCCTGGCGACCCCTGATCAATCCATCGCTTGCCCGCGGCCAAAGTGCAGTAGAAGCTCCCGTGCAATACGATGTCCAACACCGCGTCCACAGCCCGGGGAGACAAGCGCTCAGTGGGGCTAATGAAGTTGCCGGCCGCATTGTTGACCAGCACATCCAATCCCCCGTAATGCTGAAACAGTTGGTCAAACACCTCATCGACCTCTTCCGCATGACGGATGTCGAGCGGGTGCGTCCAGACCTCGATGTTTTGGCGGCGAAAGGCCTCGGCCGTCTCCTCCAAGACTTCCGCTCGGCGTCCGACGATGGCCAACCGCGCTCCCAGCCGTCCGAAAGCTTCGCCCATGTGGCGACCGAGCCCCGTTCCGCCACCGGTAATCAGGATCCGTTTACCTTCCAAGAGATTATCACGAAAGATCATAGGGACCTCCCCTAACGAGCCGATACGTCCTACCCAGGTCCTCTACCCATCCTTGAGCGGCAAAGTAAGCGAGGTGCCCCCGGACCATTTCCGTGCCCACCTCGACTTGCTCGGGTGGGTAAACCGCCCGCGCGAGGGCGTCCGCATCCTGCGGCCCCTCCGCCAACAGGGCGAGTAGCTGTCGATTGCGCTCTTGCCGATGGCGGCGATAGGCCTCCAAACGATCCACCCCATCCCAGATAATGTCGCCGTGACCAGGCCCGATCCACTCCGGCCGAAGCCGAATCAGTTCATCGAGGGTGCGGAGATAATGGCCCAAATCGCCTTCCCGGGGCCCGATGACGACGGTGGTATTGCCCAGCACATTGTCGCCGGCAATGAGCCCTCGACTATCCGGTAAGAACAGGTTCCACTGCCCAGGCGTGTGTCCCGGCGCGTCAAACACCTGAACCGTGACGCCATCGATTGTCCACTGACGCGCATTGAGATCCTCCCAGGGCTCCTGGCCCAATTCTGCCCTCCGATCGGCGGGATGAAGATAGAGCGGAGCCTCAAAGCGCCGATGGGCCCAACCGCCGCCCCCGGTATGATCCCGATGCCAATGCGTGGCAAGGACGCCTACCACTTCAGGCGACCCGAGCCTCTTCCAGTCCTCCTCTAACCTCGTCCGGCCCGTCTCCGAGCCATCACCCGTATCAATAAGCAAAACCGACTTATGGCCAATCCAATAGCAGTTGGTCGACTGATAGGGGGGGAGGGTGCGGCTCGGAATCACTGATCGGAATACGTTCTCTCGGATCTCGTCCATGCTCCACCTCCTCGGTGCCACCGCATCCACTAGACCATGGTGAGACCACCGGACACGGAGAGTACCTGCCCGGTAATCTGTGAAGCCCCATCGCCGGCTAGGAAAACAATAGCTTCCGCAACTTCTCGCGGTTCGGCGATGCGACGCAAGGGGATGCGCCGAATCATCTTCTCAATCAACTTTTCCGCGTCGCCATCCTCCGTGTTGGTCTCAAGAATGCGTGTACGCGTAGGACCAGGTGCGACGCAATTGATGCGGATTTGATGGCGAGCCATTTCCTGAGCGATGGACTTCGAAAAGGCCACCACACCACCCTTGGCCCCCGCGTAGACAGCCTCTCCAGCCATGCCGACGCGTCCCGCATCGGACACCAC
>JAKADW010000143.1 GCA_021820165.1 Bacillota bacterium | reverse complement strand
CGGAACCTCTACTGTCTTTCCACAGACAATGCAGCGCACCACCATCATCAACCACCCTTTCTCCCAAGTATTAATATCGTAACGCGATACATATGTCTACAATGCGCCCCCCGGACCATTACAAGTAGGTTCTCATGGCGGGGGAGACCTGCCCTGTCCCCCAATCCTTTCGAAGGCAGTCGCGAAAACTGCTCGAGCACCGGTTTGCCTTTTTCCCGGAAGGTTACTCTCCCGGGGTATCTTCGGTCATACAGCAAAACGCTTGATCTCCCATGCCGGTTAAAATAACGCCCCGACGTCTGGACCATCCCTCACAATGAAACGCATCTTCCAATCCACTCCCAACCTGTCACACGCCCTTCAGTTAAGACTCGATGTCCCTTTAAACTCAGTCGACGGAACCCGGCGCATCCGCGCCGTCCATGGCCAAGGGAAGATCTGCTCGCGCTCCTCCTCTTCGCTTACGGTCCGACGCCACGTAATAAACACATCGGTCCGTGTGACCCATCCCACCCAATTACCAGTGCGGTCAACAACCAACGCCTCGCTTCGATTATCTCGCGCCATTGCCTCCACCACTACACGGACCCGCTCCCATTCCCCCACGGTGATCGCAGGGCGAAGGACATCTCGCGCTTTTCCCTGGCGATGAAGGAGGATGTCCTGGCGGGCAAGGACTCCGAGGACCTTCTGACTCGCATCGACCACCGGATAACTGGCGTGGCTGTCTGACGTGTGCTGGGCCAACTGCTCCGCCATGTCGTTCAAGGATGCGTTCTGGGCCACGGCAGCCACCTTATTCCGCGGCACCATGATGTCTTTCACCGCTTGACCTTCTAAAGGATGTACCGAGTATTCACGAGCCACGTGCACGCCCCGCCGAGCCACCTTTTCGGTCAATATCGACCGTGGTATCCACAATACGGTAACGGCCATCCCGGCAATCGACGCCATGAGCACCGGAAGCAACAGTGCCCAGTTATGGGTGGTTTCCATGGTAAAGATAGTTGCGGTAAATGGAGCGCGCATGGTGCCACCGAGCATTGCTGCCATGCCAATGGTCGCCCAGATACCCACCATATGCCCGGGGAAGAGTGGGCTCATGATGGCTCCCAAGGCACCTCCAAGCATTAATAGCGGCGCCAGCACGCCACCGGAGGTTCCCGAACTTAAGGACACCACCCAAATGCACGCCTTCACCACGAATAAGATCACGGCGGCTTCAAAGAACAAGTGGCCCGCATCTAAAAGCCGAATGGTGGGATAGCCGACACCGAGAGCACGCGGGTCGATGAGTCCTCCGATACCTATCACCAAACCGCCGATGGCCGGCCACCACACCCAGTGAATGGGGAGTTTGCGGTAGGTATCCTCCACGAAATAGACCAGTTTGGTTAGCACACCCGAGAGAAGACCTGCGGCCAGACCAATGGCAACGGCCCAAATAATGTCACTCCACGGGAAGGTGGAGGTTAATCCGGTCGCAAAAATGGGGGCCGATCCCAAGAGCCACACCCTTACCCCGTCCGCTATAGCACTGGCAATGGCCACCGGGATCAGACTGCGTGGCCGCCACTCGAACAACAACAATTCGACCGCTAATAGGATCGAGGATACCGGCGCACCGAAGGTGGCCGACATGCCCGCAGCGGCACCCGCCACTAGGAGTGTCCGCCGCTCTAGGGACGACAAATTGAAAAACTGCCCGAGTAGCGATCCGATGGCTCCGGCCGTCATAATGATGGGTCCTTCCGCGCCAAACGGACCCCCGGTCCCGATTGTAATTGCTGACGCAATCGGTTTAATCAGTGCAACGCGCGGTTGCATCTTACTCTTATCCTCGAGAATTGCTTGAATCGCTTCCGGTATGCCATGACCCCGGATTTTGTCGGTCCCGTATTTCGCCAAAAGACCCACCAGCAATCCGCCCGCGATGGGCACTACGACGGACCAAACGCCCCAATGATGCACATTGGGTGCAACCAAGGACCATCCGACGCGGCCATCATAAGCTAGGTGGGTAATGAGGCCAATTAACCGCAAAAGAATCCACGCCACGAATCCACCAATTATCCCTATAAATGCCGCCACGGCGCTTAAGAGGGCCAATCGCCGGCCGTTTGTGGTAAAGTCGCCCAGTTGCCTCTCGATCATAGGTGTTCTGCTCCTTCACCGGATTTTTCATCGCCCCCAGCAGGAGCCCACGCTTTGCCCAAAATTCCTTGGATGGTCGCTAAAAATTCTCCGGTTCTCTGAAGTTCACTGCGATGGACCATGGTGAGTGTCTCTAGAATGCGCTCGCCCTCTTCCGTCAAATACACTTCCGTGACGCGTAAGTCTCCCGCATGGTGTCGTCGCCCGACCAATCCGGCCTGCTCCGAACGGTCAATAATGCCCACGACGCTATGCTGTTGCAACTGCAGTCGTTCCGAGAGCTCATTAACGGAAGCCCATTTACGGCCCCGGAGCCCCTTAATCGACAAAAGCAGTTGATGCTGTTGGGGCGTAATGCCCTGGTCCCGGGCGGCCGCTTCGCTAAATCGCAAGAATCGGCGAAGCCCATAACGAAATTCCGCCAACGCCACGTACTCTTCTTCGGATACGGGGTGAGTCTCCATGGCCATTAGGTCCCTCCCTCATCTCTACACTTATTATATCGGAATACGATATTTTGTGTCAATAACGGCATCGCGGCCCACCTCGATACTACTGGCCTCCGTCGATCGCTTCGCCGCAGGAAGACCTCACTGCGTGCGCTTGTCAGCGATTCCCAGTAACTTTAGGTCGGATCCGGCGTTATACTCGCGACAGAGAGGACTTTTAACAGATAAAACCGATGGTATTGGGATCCTCGATTCTTATAGGTAGTACTTTACTTGCGGGCTGTGGCCTAAGCGGGAATGTGACAGCCACCCCGACCGGCAATGGTCACTACAATATATCCGGGACCGTACACAGCAGTGGAACGCTGAACTCAACCTCCTCTCAAAGTTCTTCGAGCCCATCCCATGCATCGAACCCTAGTAACGCTTCCGTCTCAGCATCTTCGCCAACATCTCCAACAGAAAACACTCTAGAATATACGACTCAACAAAAAACTTTTATTCTGCAGGCGGCCCAAGCGATCGGATTGCCCTCGGCGACGATCCCGACGCATGGATTTGGATCGCAATACCAGAACACGCAAAGACTCCTCGCGAGTGGGGGAGGGTCCATGCTCGTAATCAACTATAGTAACTTTGATATCCAGGAGTTTACCAGGCCCATGCTCACCGGCCGCGCGGTCCTGAGAACGGTACCTCTCACGGTGTTGGGATCGTCGGTTACGGGAACATGGAATCAACCGCCGTCCGGAAGCGGGGCCTCGCCATTGTTAACTTTCCATACAAACGGCATGTACTATCTCATAGGCGGATCGCGTGCCTTATCCCGAACGCCAATCGATGCCATCGCGGAATCGTTAACCAAACTCTAACGGCGTAGGAACGGAAATGGCATTAAGTGCACGTGCGATAATTTGGGCATCCCCAGGGTCGCAAATCAGTGATTCGACACCAACAGCCCCATTTTAAGGCCACTTTCACGCACGAACTCGGTTTCTGGTGCTCTTATTGCTACTTTCGGTCTCTTGCCAGCTACAGCGACCCCCAGTTTTCCTGCGGTTGCTGTGGCCCGAAGCGCTCCCACGATACGCTTAGTGCCGGCATCGCTTTCGGCTGAAGGACAGCGCTATGCTGGCACCCCATCCCCGTGAGGGGCGAGCCTACATCATTAGCTGCCCCCGCCTCTTCAAACCGCTGGCCCTATCTGCCCGACGGCGACACCATGGCCCAGGTCCAGGCACTCCGGGGACGGTCTGGGTGTATGCCGCAGGGCGCGTGGAGTTCCGAGACGGTCGCGTCGGAGATGTCCAACGGTCGTGGTGATCTCACGATTTGCATAGCCGATAGACGCGGAGTATACGCCTCACCTCGATGGAACAAGGAGAGCTGCTTCAGTTAGTAACCAAAAATCCCCACCCGGCGTTGTACTCGCGGGAAGGAGAATGCGCGGTGTCAAACATGCTGACCCGATTGTTGGTTCTAGGCGCCACGGTAGGAATGGTGACCGGTTGCGGCCTGGCGGCCGCCCCATCACACGGCAAGACGGTACCCAGTAAAGGAACCCACAATCACGTTAAAGTCCATAAAAAATCTGTTTACCCCATTACGGTCTACGCGCTCACTTCGTTCCCCGTCTTGGGAGTTGGCTCTTATCACCTGGATCTACTGTCTGGATATGCCACGAGCAATAATCCGCAGTCCCCATTAATCGATCTCCCACAGGGTGCCGTATGGATTACGCCGTCGGGGTTTTTGAATCGCCACCAACAGCCTTTTCATGCGGCTACGATTTGGATTACCCCATGGCACCCGGGTGGCGGGAGTCTTTGGAACGGCGCGCGATCCATCAAAACGATTAAGTCTACCCGTATGGTATTTACCGCAATCGGATATACCGGTCCCTGGGCGGTGTTCGGGGAAACCCTAGGAAAGGTCACCGTTCCGCTGGTTGTAAACGCCAAGACCCTGCACACCAAAACCGTGGCCCTGCCCATTACGGGATTCTCAGTCGTCCAGGACGGATTCCTGGCGTATCAATCCGGCGCCACCGTAGTGGCTGTGAATTTGTCTACTGGACAGCACTCCCAAGCAGCCATACCGAGCTCCTCGGGCCCTCACCCGGATTGGGTGGTGGTGTCACACGGCATCCAGATCGGCGCGAGCCGAGTAAGCTTACCCGAAATTCCCAGGATGCCGTCCCTGCCCCCCGCGCCACCCGGCTATCGCTGGTTTAACTCCCTGTTGGTGATTCCATCCAAGTGGCCTCTGGTGACCAGCCCTGCTGTGGGCTCCTGGAGCCGGTATGTAGCCACGAATCCGGCCAACCCCAAAGAATCCGTGACAATTCTATACAACTATTGCAACGGGTGCGCTTCGCCGACCCCGGTTGGTGGTCCCCTCTCGGCGCCTGATGCTCCTGTGCTCGGTTCGGCTGCCGGAACCTTTTCCTGGGTAACCGATCACTTTATTAGCCACCAAGCCGTCACCAGCGGCTGGCAAACCACCACGGATACCATGGTGTGGCCTGCAGGAAGCGGAAATCTCGTGGTTACGTTTACGGTTCCTATCTACCAAAAAACGTCCTTTAGCCAAAGTTTACAGGTTGGTTGGCGCATAAATTGCAATCACTGGGGTTCGGTTTCGTGATCCGACGTGATCTCACAACTGCCGAGGCACAAGAAAACCGCAACGGTCCGATCACGGATCCATTGCGGACTTTCTTCTTCTCCCGAGGTCGTTGGGGCACTATTGCTCCATTTGTTTTGCCAGAAAGCCCGCAGCGGTTTCCGCCAACTTTACTTCCATTTCGCCCATCTTAGCATCGGGTTCCCGACTACAGATGATAATCGCTCCAATCGGATCGCCTTCCGCAATGATGGGCGCAATTACCTCTACGACAAACTTGTCCTCGTCTTCATCTCCAATGACGCTCCCCTTGGGTTTATGATCCCCACGGTTGTAAAATAGCGTCTTACGCTCTTCCATAGATTTTTCGACCAAAGCACCCAATGCCTTGTTCAGAAATTCTTTCTTTGGCGCTCCGGCCACAGCGATGACCGCATCGCGATCCGCGATGAGGGCAATGTGGCCAACGGCCTCGTTCAGAGAATCAGCATATTCTTTGGCGAAATCTCCTAACTCTCCAATAGGCGAGTATTTTTTCAAGATCACCTCGCCATCCCGGTCCACAAAAATTTCTAAGGGATCCCCTTCACGGATTCTCAAAGTCCTTCGTATTTCTTTAGGAATCACCACGCGCCCCAGGTCGTCGATCCGGCGCACTATTCCGGTAGCCTTCACGTTAGACCCTCCTTTCGCTAGCTCTTCAGAGGTAGTATATCGGGAGCTCTACCTCTTTATGCATTTTTTCCCGTTTCTGCCCATCGGTACGAGATCACCCGTTTTGATACAACTTAATGTGCGCGCTC
>JAKADW010000142.1 GCA_021820165.1 Bacillota bacterium | reverse complement strand
TGGCGGATCCTCGAGCGGGGGGAGCAGTTCGTCAAGCGCCCCACCGATTGAAATACAAAAGGCTGTCCGGGACGAGATGGAGACGCCGCGGATGCAGAAAATGATTGCCGAAACCATTTCGACCACCCAGTTGCGAGAGGCCCTGACCACGCCGGCCGGGCAGACAGTATTGGAAAAGGCGGTCACCATGGTATTATCGAGTCCCACCTTCAAGAAAGAGATTGAGATGGATGTGACCAAAACCATGTCGACGCCCGAGATAACCAGTACCATCGATATGGCCGTAAAGACGGCGCTGATGAAGATGGCCACCTCGTCCAGTTCAAGCAGCAAATCATCATCGTCCAGTAGCGGCGGGAGTAGCTCGTCCAGTGGGGGGAGTTCCTCGGGCGGCAGTAGTTCCTCGGGTGGTGGGAGCTCTTCTGGAGGGTCCTCAAGCGGCGGCGGAGCATCGTCAGGGGGGTCCAGCGGCGGTGGGTCGGGGGGATCGAGTGGGGCCACCGGGGCCGGCGCGTCCAAGAGCGGTGGAGCCACCGAATAGTCACTTGAGTTTATTTGCTTGCCGCAGTAAAATATCCCGCGTATGCTTGATCCTGTGCGGGTGGTGAATGCCCAAACGGAAAGGGGCAGGCGGGCAAGCGATGAATCCCAAGTTGAAGACCCATGACACCGATGTGCTTTGTGAGGCCATTTTAAGCCTCAAAACGGTGGACGAGTGCTATTCCTTTCTGGAAGATATTCTTACCATCAGTGAAATCCAGTCGATCGCCCAACGGCTAGCGGTGGCCCGGATGCTAGATGAGGGGCAGACCTATGACGATATCGAAAGGGTCACAGGCGCATCATCTGCCACCATTTCGCGCGTCAAGCGGTGCTTGTCGTTTGGTGCCGACGGGTATCGTCTCGTGCTGGATCGAATCAGGAGTTAAGGGAGGCCTCCATCGCTTGGGGGCACCCTTCGATTGGGAGTGGACTAATCTCACGCCTGGGGGCATACTATAAGCGTAATGCACTAATTAGGTAAAGCGATAGGGTGATAAATGATGGATGCGGTCGGGTTGTTATTGGAGATGGGTTTCTTAGCGTCCGGGCACCCTAAAGGGTTTCAGATTAATGACGGAACGCTTACGCTGTGGGCGGAAGGCCGGGGTAGGCGAGGCGAGGTGGCTGAAGCGGCGGAGTCTCTGAGTCGCTCGACCTCCACGGGATACGAAATTCAAGAAGATTCAGGGCGGGTGACGGCCGTTCTGCCCTGGCCATCAAAACCTTCGGTGTGGGTCGTGTCGGACAACCCTGGGCGGGGCGAGGAAGAACGGCAACGCTGGGAGCGGCGTGGCTATCCGACGGCGTTAGTGTCGGCGGTCAGCGATTCCGTTTCGGGTTTGGTGGTCGCCCTCAGAGAAGACCAGCGGGGATATCGAGGTCACTTACCACGCCACCCGGATTCGGGCGCGATGGTTCAGTCATGGCACTAGTTGTCCTACGCTGATATAATAAGATATCAGTGCTGGGAGGATGCCGCAATGAATTTGCTAGAGGAACTGAATGAACCGCAACGTCAAGCCTGTCTGGCGACGGACGGGCCTGTTTTAGTTTTAGCGGGCGCTGGAAGCGGAAAGACCCGTACCCTAACCTATCGCATCGCGCACTTAATTCAGACTCAAGGAGTGCATCCCGGCCAAATTTTAGCGTTCACCTTCACCAACAAGGCGGCCCGGGAGATGAAAAGCCGGATTAGCGCCTTGGTGGGCCCGGACAGCCGATTCATGTGGATTGGAACTTTCCACTCGGTGGCCGTTCGCATTCTCCGGGAAAATATTCGCCATCTCGGCTATGACGATCGTTTTGTCGTTTACGACACCGACGACACCAAAGCACTCTTGAAAGATATTGTGCGGGAGCTCAACTGGGATGAGAAGGAGTGGCCCCCGGCACTCTTTTTGAATGCGATCAGCCGGGCAAAAAACCGCTTCCAAAGCCCGAAAGATTGGTCCGACACCAGTTTTTTTGGCGAGCGGGTACGGCAAGTATATGAGCGCTATCAAAAGCGGCTCAAAGATCTCAACGCCCTCGACTTTGACGATTTGATTTATCAGACCGTGGCCCTCATGGATAGCCATCCCGAAATAAAAAGCCAGTATCAGTCGCGGTTTCGTCATGTATTGGTGGACGAGTATCAGGATACCAATTTGGCGCAGTACCAGATGGTTCGCCACTTAGTGGGGCAGGCCGGCAATATCTGCGCAGTGGGTGACGACGACCAATCCATTTATGGATGGCGGGGCGCCGACATGCGCAATATTCTGGAATTCCAACGGGATTTTCCCGGAGCCCAAATTGTGCGTTTGGAAGAAAATTATCGCTCCACTGGCGTCATTTTAGGGGCAGCCAACGCCGTGGTGCGGCATAACCATGAGCGGTTGGGGAAAGAACTGTGGACTCAGAAGGGGGAGGGGGAGAAGGTTCGCATCTACCGGGCTCCTGATGAGGAGAGTGAAGCCTGGTATGCAGCCGAGGTGATCCATGAGGCGGTCCGCCGGGGACGAAAGCTATCTGATTGCGCGATTCTTTACCGAACCAATGCCCAATCCCGGGCCTTTGAAATGGCTATGGCGCGCGCTGGTATTAGTTACCGCCTGGTAGGCGGTAAGCGCTTTTACGAGCGTAAAGAAGTCAAGGATGTGTTGGCGTACCTGAGGGTGGTGTTTAACCCGGCCGACGACATGTCGCTCTTGCGCATTATCAACTATCCCCGACGAGGAATTGGCGATGTGGCGCAGCGAAGGCTCCGGGAATTTGCGCTGGAGCACGGGTTGTCGCTCGCGGAAGCTTTAGCCAAAGCGGATACCATCGAGGGCCTTTCCGCGCAGGCCAGGCGAGCCTCGTTAGAACTGGCAGAGCTCTTGAGGACATTTCAGTCGCAAGATGGCCAAAGTTTAGCCGACCGTGTGCGTCATATTGCCGAAGCGAGCCACATTATGACCCAACTCCGGCAAGAACGGACCCGTGAAGCGGATGATCGTCTCGAGAATATTGGAGAGCTCATTTCGGAAGCCAAACGGTTTGAGGATGAGCAAGGCACTCCGGACTTAGGTGAATTTTTGGGTTGGGTGGCGCTAGTCTCCGACTGGGATGAAACCGATGAAGATGCCGGCGGGGTCTGGCTGATGACGGTGCACAGCGCCAAGGGATTGGAATTCCCCGTGGTCATCGTCGCCGGCTTGGAGGAAGGGGTGTTTCCGCACATGCGGTCCATGGAGGAGGGGACGGTGGAAGAGGAGCGGCGCCTCATGTATGTGGCGCTGACGCGCGCCGAAGAGGAACTCTATGTGACCTATGCGGAGACCCGCACGATGTTAGGGAGAACGGCCGCCAACCCGGTTTCGCGGTTTATTAAGGAGATACCCGAGGAGTTTATCTCGAAGAGTCAGCGACTTTCACCACCCGACCGCGCCATTTCGGGGTCAACGCGTAAGGTGGACGGCTTGGTGCTTGGAGAAAAGGTGCGCCACCCGCGGTTTGGATGGGGCACGATTGTGGCCGTGAGGGGTGAGGGGGACGACACCGAGGTGACCATCGCCTTCCCCGGGGGCGGGGTCCGCTCTTTCTTGGCCAAATTTGCCCAGTTAACCCGAGAGGAGACCGGTCTGAGTGGAGCGTGAGGCGGCACGAGAGCGCATCGCTCTGTTGAGGGATCTGCTCGCCAAATATAGCCGTCAATATTACCTGGACAACCAATCGGAGATCTCTGATGCCGAATATGACCAGCTCACCCAGGAACTAGAGTCGCTGGAAACCGCCTTTCCAGAACTCCGCGCCGAGGATTCGCCCACCCGTCGGGTGGGGGGCGGCGTATCCACGGACTTCAAGACGGTTCGCTTTGAGCGGCCGGTATTGAGTCTGGGCAATTTGCACTCCTTCGAGGAGTTTCTGGAGTATTCCCGGCGGGTTTCCCAGTGGCTTCAGGAACCCGGGCCCTTAGAGTGGACCACCGAGCTTAAAATTGATGGCCTTTCGGTGATCTTAGATTATGAGGAAGGTCGTCTGGTGCGGGCGGCGACGCGCGGCGACGGCGTGGTCGGTGAAGATGTCACCGCTAACGTGCGGGAAATTGAGGCCATTCCTCATCGGCTCACCGAGCTCGTGAGTGGCCAGTTTCGTGGCGAAGTCTATCTCCCCAGAAGCCGGTTTGAGGCCATTAATGCGGCACGGCTGGAGCGTGGCTTAACGCTTTTTGCCAATCCTCGCAATGCCGCCGCTGGATCCCTCCGGCAATTGGACCCGGCCATCACGCGTGAGCGGGGACTGTCTATTTTCGTGTACGAAATCCGCGAGTTGGCGGGGGGGCCTGTTGTTGCCCGCCAAAGTCAGGCGCTTCGTCAGTTACACGATTGGGGATTTTCCGTGGAGCCTCATTGGCGCTTGTGCAAGCGGGATGAGGATGTCCAAGCCTACATTGACACATTTGAACGCCAGCGCCCACCCCTTGACTTTGATATCGACGGTTTGGTGATTAAACTTGATCGCCGGGATTGGCAGGAGCAGTTGGGCGCTACCCAAAAGACGCCCCGCTGGGCCATGGCGTACAAATTCCCTCCCGAGGAGGCACTGACGCGCGTTCGCGATATTATCATTTCGGTGGGACGCACGGGAACATTAACGCCCACCGCCGACCTGGAACCGGTGCTCCTGGCCGGCACCAAGGTGAGTCGAGCCTCTCTACACAATGAGGATATTTTACGTTCGCTGGACGTCCGGGTGGGTGACTCCGTGTTTGTGCGTAAGGCCGGTGAAATTATTCCTGAAGTGGTGCGGGTGGAAACGGCGCTCCGTCAGGTGGGGGCGGTGCCGTTCAAGTTTCCTAAGCGGTGTCCCGCCTGCGGTGGACCGGTCGAACGGGTGCCGGGTGAATCGGCCCATCGATGTGTGGCTGGCCTGATCTGCCCCGCCCAGCTTCGTGAGTCACTGATTCACTTTACCTCTCGGGATGCGATGGATATCGAAGGGTTTGGAGAAAAAACGGTAGATCTTCTCTTGGAGCGTGGGTTGATTCGGTCAGTCTCCGATATTTACCGCCTCCAATATGAGCAATTAATAGCGCTACCTCGGTTTGCTGAAATCTCAGCGGAGAAGCTGATCCACAATATCGAGCACTCTAAGGGTCAACCACTTTCCCGCTTGATTTACGGGCTTGGAATTCGCTTTGTGGGGAAGCGGGGAGCGGAAACGATCGCGCACCATTTTGGTGAGATGAAGCGCTTGAAAGAGGCGTCATTTGAGGACTTGACGGCTGTTAAAGATGTTGGTCCGAGGACCGCGGAGAGTGTGCGGCAATTCTTTGCCGCCCAGATAAACCAGCAAGTGATTACGGAACTGGAAAGCTTGGGCGTCAACATGGGTCAACCCCGTGAAGGCCCCCGGGAAGATGCCCCTTTGGCGGGAAAGACCTTTGTCCTGACGGGCTCGTTAGGTAGCATGACGCGTAAACAGGCCGAGGACCAATTGCAGCAACTGGGGGCTAAAGTGGCTTCATCCGTATCGCGGAGCACGGATTTCGTCATCTATGGAGAGAAGGCTGGGTCGAAGTTAAGCCGTGCCAGGGAGCTCGGAATTTCGAGCATGAACGAGCAGGAATTCCTGGCGTGGTTAGCGAATCAAGGCGGGAACGTATGACCTCGTGAGACGCCATTATCGTCAGTCGAGACGGATCTCGCCAGACTTATCCATTGTCGATGGCGTCATGGACTTTTATAATGGTGAATATGGGTGAAGGTGTCGAATCATCTGGCACTTTTGGCCAAGGAATTGTTTTGTTTTTTTGGACACCTTTGATCGGGGATCCGATCCCAGGAAGGAGAGACGGCTGTGGCCAACCGTGTTCTGGAGGTTAACAATCTTCAAACGCACTTTTTTACCGACGAAGGGGTCGTTCCGTCGGTTAATGGGGTGAGTTTTCATATCGATCAGGAAGAGACACTAGGCGTGGTGGGTGAGTCGGGGTCCGGCAAAAGCGTGACGTCCCTATCCATTAT
>JAKADW010000141.1 GCA_021820165.1 Bacillota bacterium | reverse complement strand
AAACTGGCCGCCGCGGCGGGTACGCCGGTTAAAGACCAGAGGGCTCCGAAGATTCATGCTGGGAGTGTGCCCGTTGCCAATGGTGCATAAACAGAGCACAGCCCACTCGCTGGCGGCGCCGAGGGCCGCTGGGACTTCGTCTTCCGGCAACTGGTATTCCGGGAAGTTCAAGAGCGGATCAATGCAGACGAAGGCCAGTGTCGGTGTAGAGACCGATTGGAGGTACAAAAAGGGACTGTCGGGCTGATGGGGCAAGAGGACAAAGCGGCGCTCCTGGGCAAATCCTAGAATTTCGTAGTCGACGGTTAGAATATCCTGTTCATCCACAGTGATACGTCCGTGGTACCGGGTGTCAATGGTCAGCATGGTAGTCCTTTCCGTCCCGTTAGGGGTTGATGTAGTTCAAGAGCGACAGAGACAAAATCTTGGAGCCGCTCTGCAGCGCCGCCTGATAGGCGTCTTCTTCTTGGGCCAGTTGGGTGGTGACCTGCGCCATATTGGCCCCAGAGGTGTTGGCGACATTCTGACTGAGGTCGGATGAGGCATTCTTTAATTGCGAGAGGGTATTTTTTACTCGCGCCAAACGACCGCCTTCAAGCGCCTGGGCGCTGGTAAGATTACTCAGATCTTGATTCAAATACGGAAGCAATCCCTTAACCGCCGCGGGTCCCTTGGTAATAGCCGAAGCCAGGGTGCCAAGATCGTTGTACGCCTGTAGAAGAAAATTGGACGTCGGCGTCGGAGGTCCTCCGTAGGTGTTGGCGGGATTTTGGCCCACCGATTCCCAGCCCGTTAAGTTGACGGTCACCTGGGCCTTGGTATTAATGTCGAACTGGCGCGCTTCGGCCGTTTGGGTAGGCCAGGCGGTGCCGCTTTCACTGGCCGGGAAGGCGCTGGAAATAGGTGCCGTCTGATCGTTGTAACCCGCGAAGAGGTAGCTCCCCTGATATTGGGTGTTCAGCAACGCACCCAGATTTTTCTGCATACCCCTGACGGTTTCGGCCAAGGCGTTTAGGTCACTGGAGTTGTTGGTCGAGTTGGCCGCTTGCGTGGCCGTTTGAAGCGCCTGATCCCAGAGAGAAATCATGCTGCTTAAGGATCCGTTGGTCTGATTGAGCCAGCCCTCTGCCGATTGGGCAGACTGAGTGTAGGCCTTTAGTTGACTCAGGGTGTTATGAAGCCCCAGGGTTGTTTCCGCAGCAATGGGGTTATCCGAAGGCAATTGAAAACGTTGCCCCGTCGATTCCTCTTGTTGCAACTGACTAATTTGGCTCTCTTGATTTTGAATGGCCTGCAACAGACTATTGGATATGGTCATCGGCGTAATTTCCATGGTAATCCTCCTCTCTAACCGACAGCTGAGAGCAGACTTTGGATCATGGTCTGCTGGGTGGTGATAAGCTTGGCGGCGGCGACGTAACTTTGCTGTTCTTGAATCATGCTAACCGACTGCTGATTGAGATCCACGCCGGTCACCGAGGACAAATCATTTTGGAGCGAGGTGAGGGTATTCTTGCTGTCGGTTGACAAATTGGAGGCATTTTGGCCATCCAGACCCACCTGACCCACGAGGGATTGATAGTAGCCCGATAGGGTGGTCTGGGAACTTCCAATAGTCATCTTTTGGTTTGATAGGGCATTATACAGCGCATCGGCGTTGCTACCATCGCCCGGGCTACCAGAAGTGGAGGCTGCGGCCAGTTGGCTTGCCGAGAGGCCTTGGGCCACCTGAATATTTCCGGCTGTTATTTGAGTCGCGGTGGAGCTAGTGCCCCCCGTGAAAAAGGGGGCTCCGGCGTTATTGTTGAGGTCAAATCCGCGGCCCTGGGCAGTGTTGACGGTTGTGGCCAAGGTCTTCGCTAAATTGTTCAATTTCTGACCGTAGCTGGTGAGGTAGCCGGGAGCCGGGGTCCCCCACTGGCTTCCGTTAATGGGCAGTTGATATAAGAGTGCAATATTAGCTCCCAGCGAACCCGACTTGATTTGCACCGGGGCCTGGTTGTCGGCCCAGGTCGGGACCGTGACGGGCGTGCCGCCAATGGTGCTCGGAGGACTCGAGGCGCTCGTCGTAGGACTTTTGCTATCGACTTGATAGGTCTTCTCCCCCGTGACCAGCGGGTGAGATCCAATGTAGACATCCAAAGAACCCGCCGGACCATTGGTGTAGCTAATATGCACCAGTTTACTGAGCTTGGTCAGGAGCGCGCCCCGTTGGTCCAAGAGGGCGTTGGGCTGTTGACCGGAGGTACTCACGGTGGCAATCTGGCCGTTCAACTGAGCGATTTGCCCGGCTAGTTGATTAACCTTTTGCACCTGGCTCACAATGTTTTGGTTGACGCTGGCCTCCTCGGTGGTCAGCGTATTAGCCATGCTGTTTAACGTAGAGGCCAGCGTTTTTCCGTCTTGAATCACGCTTTCTCGAGCCGACAGACTTTCGGGGTTTTCCGAGAGCGTGAGCCAGCTTTGGTTGAACTGATTCATCATCTCGGCTAGTCCGCCACTCTGGGGTTCCTGAAAGATATTCTGCACCTGATTGAGCCCCTGGCTGAGTGCCGTGGCATAGCTGTTCGCGCTGGTTTGATTCCGTACGCTGGATGACAAAAAAGTATTGGTGGCACGCGTGACGGCTGTCGCGGTGACGCCGTTGCCAATGAGCGTGGTGGGCATTACCGCGTCCGGGGCCGGGGCATTTTCCGTGAGGTTGACGGATTCCGCATGATACCCGGGCGTGGTGGCATTGGCCATATTGTTCCCGGTGACGTCCAGTGCTAATTGTTGTGCGGCAATCGCCTGCGAGGCGATGCCCAATACCTCAAATCCCATCGTGTGACCTCCTTGTCACGTTACACACCGATATCCAAGCCGGTGCGTTGGTCGGGGGCAATTCCCAATAGTGCCTTCAAATACTCCACATAGCCCAGGTGCTCTTCCAACAGTTCGGCCAAATATTGCTCACGGTGGGCCCAGCGGGTGATGTGTCCGGCTAATTCGGCACGTTGGGGCTCTGTCATGGCCGCAATTTCCAACGTCTCAACGTTGACCCGGTACATCGGGTCAATTTGTTCTTGCAACAATTCGACCAGGCGCTGGGACTTTCGGCCAATTACCGCCTGAATTTTTTGCTCGGTAATGGCCTCTAAAGTTTCCAAATGGCTTAGTACCCGATTAAACGTGTCATCATTCATCATGAGTGCCTCACATCCATAAGTCGAGCAATAGTCCTCGAATGGCATCGAGCCGCCGGGCCACTTGAGTGGCCGGGTGGCGGAGCCGGATGTCCTCTAAAAGGTCGTCCAAGGCACGGTTAATCTCCACAATGTGCACCATTTGACGAAACCGCCCCTTGGGGGACCAGTATGTTCGAGACTGAGCCTGGTGCCGCGCCAACGCCTGGTTGAGCAAATCGCGTACGGTGTCTAAGTATTGGCTTAGATGGGGGTCCGTGGGGTTATTTAGCACGGCCCCTTCGGACTGAGACAACTGTTGCCAGAGCGCTTCTTCTGAGGGTAAGAGGCGCAGCGGGGCAGGTTGTTCGGAAGACGTCGGCGCCGGCCGCGAGATCATGGAAGCGGCGCCCGAAGATTCGGAGACCAAGTTGAGTTTAATCGACATGAGACGCACCACCTTGCCCCTTATTCTAAGGCTTGGCCGTGCGTCTCATCGAACATTTACCGCGAATTGTCCAGTTTTTGTCATCCGATCAGCGATTCGCCCTGATTCTGTTCCTTCCAATAGTGTTGGACCGACACAATGTGTTCGTCGATTTCTTGACTGATGCGGATAACCTCAGGGTCCAAGTTCCCACGTTGCGAGGCCAGCATCCACATACGGTGTTTTAACTGTCTAATCTCATCGATGCTCTGGCGATAGTCGGATGTGCTGCGGATTGGTCTCATAGTGCTTGTCCCCCGTTTTCGAAGTAGAGCTATTGTAGCGCAACAGGGTTTTCCCAACAATATTTTCCAAAAAAGGATCGTTCGACTATTTTCGCGGTGGACTCCAGCGTTTGACCTGATTTCTTACCCAGTGCGCCATGAGTTCCGGACTTGTGATACCGGCCCGTCTCGCTTCCGCCCGAAACTGGTCGAAGAGCGCGAAAACTTGTTCTCGCTGCGCCTCATGTTCGGGAGTGGTTTCAATGCGCAAATGGTATCCGCGATCCGTCTTATCGACAGCAAATTCAAAGCCAGCCAATCGTGCCTTTCTTTCCATCGTCTCGCCCTCCCTGCAAAATGCCGGGTATCAGTACTCTGGTTTTAGTGTATCATAGGAGCAGGGAATGGTGACTCCTTGGATAATTTTTGTCCTTGACACTCATTGAGCCAGCCGATATGATATCTAGTGTTCCTGATGAGGCAGAACATCGCGGGGTAGAGCAGCCAGGTAGCTCGTCGGGCTCATAACCCGGAGGTCGCAGGTTCAAATCCTGTCCCCGCAACCAATGGCGGCGTAGCTCAGTTGGTTAGAGCACACGGTTCATACCCGTGATGTCGGTGGTTCGAGTCCACCCGCCGCTACCAATTCAACGCAATTTTATACGGGCCATTAGCTCAATTGGCAGAGCAGGGGACTCTTAATCCCAAGGTTGCGGGTTCGACTCCCGCGTGGCCCACCATTTGAAACCCGCACCGCGCAAGCGATTGCGGGTTTTTTAATGCTCCTTTACGTCCCCCAAAATCGCCCACGGGCCGCAGAACGGGCCGCAGGAAATTCCGCAGTACTCCGCAGGACGTACCGTGACACCCCGAATGACCCGGACCCAGACCTCCTATCGCAAAGAAAAAATCGGCCGACGCCCAAGCGCCGACCGACGGGCCGCAGGGATGGGCCGCAGGAAATTCTGCACGATGCCCCATGCACTTCGCGCCCCTTCACAAAATCCCTGAACGCTCCACGCCATCCCCGCACGCTTCGCAACCTTCCGGAAAGCGACCTCACGAAAAACTTGGCCACCCCGCGTTCAGACCGGCGGGCCGCAGAGACGGGCCGCAGAAACGTGATCGTTTCCGTCTCTTGGGTCAGGCGGCCCCGGTTTGGTCTACCGTTCAAGATTTTTGGGCCCCGACACCCAAGGGCTTATGTCCCCATGCGTCAACGCCGGGGACGGCCCCCGATTTCGGCAACGCGGTAGACAAGAGTCCCAAAGGATGATCGGCTCCCAATCGCAAGGCCGACAAACTCTCGCGATGACCAGGAGGTATCTTCATGACCACAGACGACACGCATCATGACAACCATGCCCACGCGGGGGCACCAGCCCGCGACGCCATGAATCCCTCGCGATCGCGGGGTAACGTGGTTAACCTCGTCGACGAAGCTCAGTCACGGGGCACGGCGCGCGCGTCAGCAGACGGCGTCCCGGCACCGCCATCGCAAACGGATAGCAGACGGACGAATACACCCAAGCTGTTCGCAGCGGGGCAATCCATGACGGAAATTTGGCAGGATATTGCGCGGATACCGCGCGGCATTCCGGCGTTGGCGGCGCTCCAAGGGGTGCAGCCGCACATCGCGTATCAGCCGGGGCTGAGCATTATTGCGGCACCCACCAGTGCGGGGAAGACGACATTCCTGATAGCCCAAGTGGCCGAGTGGCTCTTGGACCCGCATCTGCCAGGCAAAATTCTCTTTTGGTCCGCTGAAACACCCCGGCCTAAGCTGTGGGCGAAGCTCTTGGCCCAAGCCGCCAAAATGACCATGTGGGACGTGGTGAACGAAATCCGGCAGGCTCCGAGTCGCCACGGAGCGCGGGTCCCAGAGCTTGAACAGGCCCGGCAGACCTTCGCGGGAGTGAGCGAGCGGTTGATCATCATGGATGAGGATGCGACCGGGGTGGGATTGCTGGAACTCGCTGACCGGCTGGCCGCCGGTCCAGACGGCCTCCTGGCGGTGGTGATTGACTACTTGCAAGAGCTTCCCGCTGTCCCCGATGACCATCCGTGGGCTGACCGTGTGAGTCGCAACCGCGAACTCGAAATTGGCTGGATCGCCCGCGAATTGCGTCGATGGGGCATGCGGGCGGGCGTTCCGGTTTTAGCGG
>JAKADW010000140.1 GCA_021820165.1 Bacillota bacterium | reverse complement strand
TATGTTCTCGCGCACCCCTGTTCGTCCACCACAACCTCCCGATTCAGTACCATGGAAACCATGGCATATTCTCGGTTTATCTCTCACTAATTATCTTAGCGCACGTGCGTGCGAATGTCAAGAAATTCACACGGTTTTTGTATCGCAAATGCAGTGTCAAATTTCCGTATTTCACTCGATTTGCCCACACGCGTCTTGTCTGGGTGCATTCTGGGTTGTGCGCGACATCCAGAACGGGAGCTTTTTAGAGAAGTCATCACGGCGCCTAAGGCAATCTTGGGATGTGCGCCATGACGGTACCGGACATAGCTCGTATCCTTGCACGGGTGCTGTGCACGGCACGGGATGCATCATTCGCATTGAGTCATAGCCTGCGCCATGATATGATGGGTTAAAGGAGTGTGTGTTGTATGCGCATTGCAGCGGATTCTCAGACGATTGGGGCATTGATTCGCGAAGCGCGTCATGCCAAAAAACTGTCCCAGCTGGAAATGGTCTTTGAAATGAACGTGTTATTGCGGAAACGCTACCCCCAGAGCAAACGCGGGTTGATCTCCCTCGATTGGCTCCGACAAATTGAGCGGGGTGATCCGCAAACCGTCTCGACCGAACGCATTGGGTATGCGGCAGAAGTGCTCGGGATCCCGGTCTCTCAATTGTTACCGGTGATCGACCCAGCCGAGACTGAAACCGATGTGGGCGACGTCGTACTCGCCCTACGGGGGTACGGCGTCTCCGAACAATCGGTCGAAAAGATCCTCCAGTACATTAAAGAGGACAAAGACCGGGATGGCACGGTTAAAGAGGAGTTGGGGGGGCCGATTCCGAAGCCCACGGAGGCACCTGAGACCGGGGAGTAGGCGGAGCCCACTCGCAATCGATCAGGTGGTAGCCGAGCACAGGGAGGGACACTTCCGCCGTGCGGGCCCATTCATGCGCGGCGGCCGATGCCATAAACGCTTTAAATTCCGCGAGCGTCAAAGGCTGATGCGGTAAAAGCTGGTGGGCGGTGGCCATGAACCAGTCGTAGGGTAACAAAATTTCGGCTGCCGCGGCATTGGCCTCTCGCTCGAGAAGCGCGTAATAGGGATGCCGCACATAGTCTCCGGCCTGATGGACTCCGGAGAGATGCCGCCGATGAAACCAGCCGTGGGCGAGCTCGTGGGCCAAGGCGAAGCGGCGGGCCATCGGTGAGAGTCGGCGATTGACGACCACGATCTGTTGGGAGGGCTTAAAAATCGACAGCGCTTCAAAGCGGCCGGGAGTCTGCCATTCCTCGATTACGCGGATATGTTGGTCACGTAGAAGTTGTTCAATAGAGACAGGGGCGCTGGAGCGTGGGGCCACGCGACCGTGAACGGCGCGGCGCACGCTCCGAACGACCCCATCGTGATTGTGGTAGAGCATAAGGTGTCACCTCACTGGAATGTGTCTAGTTGTACTATAGTCGGCGGTGAGGTGACAATGTAGGGAGTTTGGTTGACATTTGCAAGTGTGACAGCAAATGGGTCGAAAAAGGTTAGTCTTTAATCTTGATAAGGATAGGTTGGGGCGAACATGGTGGTGACTTTGTGGGGGCTGGAGGCGTGGCTGGCCGCTACAGTAAGTCCAGGCGCGGTGTAAGATACAACACCGACCAACACGGCCATCAGTCCGACCACTTTGAGCCAATTAAATAGTCGCTTCATGGGTTTCTTTCACCTCCTTGTCCTGTAATCATCGCCCATCGTTGCGGAAAACACAAATATTTTGGAGGCTAGCAGATGGAAACCTACCCGGAATTGGGAGCCGCGCTCAAAAAGCGCCGCGAAGAACTGGGACTCACGCTGAACGAAGTCCCCGGTTTCAAAAAAACGACGGTGTCTCGTTGGGAAAACGGCACAAGGCGTCCACGGATTGAGCATCTGGCCCAACTCGCTCGTGTGTATCAACTGAATTTTGAAGAACTGATCGCGTTGGGACGCTATCCGATCGAAGACAAGTCGCCGCATAAAGTCCTGATTCGAGATGCCCGAGATGCCCTTGAACACGGGGATATCGATACGGCATTTCGGTTGGCGACCAAGTTATCACGGACGGCTCAAAAGGCCAATAACCAACACGATCTCTCGATTGCCATCGCGCTACTGGATGATATTTTGGCAGACGCATCGCTAGAGGATCTGGAGTGGCGGGCTTTTAAAAATTTCGACAAGCTGATCCTGGAAGAATTGCGCACATATTCTCGCCAACACGACGATGATTCCACCATACGGTTGACCAATGGGCTCATGTTAAAACGATCCGTGCCAGGGAGTGAAGATCACCTCCGGGCTCTCCAAAACTTGGCGGCCGTTGCATCAAAAGTGGGCAATTTCACCCAAATGGAACAGTACGCGGAAACTGATGCGAGGTGGGCGCAGGAACGCGGAAAAGACAATGCCTATCAATATGCCCGGCTCTTTGCCGAGATGGCGCGCTTCCACCAAGGAAAATTAACAAAGCCGCATCAGGTGGTGCGTCCTCCGTTTTGGAACCCGTACGTTTGGCGTGTCTATTGGTGGGTGGTGCTGCACACGGCTTGGATCCAGGGACACTGGGGATTTATCGCGGGCGGCCTCAAAGAAGCACGCGCCACCTATGATTTAACCTGGGGACCCGGAGCCCTTTACGATCTTGCTGGCGTGGAGGCAGCGTTACAGTGCCATCGCGGTCCGTGCGATCCGGCGATCGCGCACTTGCAAGATTTACTGGTGGCCGATCTCGGGCTGGATACGGACGTGGCCTTTAATATCGAAGAAGACCTCGTACATATTTTAGTGACCCACCACCATCCGGACGCGACCCGGCATTGGGTGCCTCTTGTCCTCCGATACCATCATCAGCGCGCGACGGGCTGGGTGGACTACTGGCTGGCGCCACATCGGCGGCCGGTACCACTGGACTGGGACGGGATCTCGTGTCATTCGCGGCGGGAAGTGGAGACCTTGTTGGGACGGCATGACTCTGTGGCGAAAACCGTGGCCTCCACTCCGGCACAGGCGTGAGAACCTAGGACTGCGTTGGCACTCCCCCTATGCTCGGTGGTGACGACATCGGCCGTGCTACAAGATGGGTAGTGAACAATCAGTGCATGGAGGTGGCCCGATGCGGGAACTGATCACGCGTCTCTTGGAAGCGCTCTACCGTTTTGCCGGATTCGCCACCAAAAGGGCTCCTTCGGGAGCCTTTACCCGACGCGCACATAACACCACTAAGGTCTGTCCGGCGTGGACGGCTCAATGATAATGGACACGTGAGCGCCATCAAATCCTGGAGATCGCCAACGACGAAATGCGCCACTTCAAATAGGGGAGCTCCCGGCATTGATCGATAAATAAGTTTAACCATCAACAACATCCGCGCCCCGAACCCCCCCAGCCCTCTAAGATTGCCTCGTGCCACGCACGGGGATCTGGATGGGGTCCCGCCCAAATCCTGGTGTCATCCCACCACAGACTCCATAGCCCGGGGATTGAATCGCCCACCGTGAACCAGGCGTCTAAAGCGGTGCCCGCCAGAGCCTCCAGTAGTTGACCTTGGGCCCAAGCCGCCGCCTCTTGAGGACAGTGCATCTGCAAACGATAGGGGGTGGGCTGACTGGTTTCGAACCGGTTCATTAAGCGACTCCTTTCCTCTTCCGGCACCCGCAACCGGGCGCCGTCGGCCGTGCGTGGCCACACGGGGGCTGCGAGCCAAATGGCGAGGCCGAGGAACCAGACAATCCGAATCACGTCACCTCCCACGGGAGGGCCCAGCCCTGTGAGCCCGGCGGCGAGCACGGCACCGACCGAGAGGACCCAGGTGCGCTGCGTGGCGAGGGACCCCGCCATGTAGAGCAGAATGAGGATCGTGAACCCTCCGAGCACCGGGGCCGATACCGGTGTGCCGAAAGCCGCCAGGGTGAGGAGCAGAGCTTTTCCGCTCATCAGGCCGAGACAGAGGGCGGCGGTCGGAACGGAGCGCTGGCGCCACATGAGTGCGATACCGGTCGCGACCAAGGCCGCATCGGTCCCGATGACCCCCGTCCCTTGGGTGAGGAGGCGAGGCCACGCATTCGCCCCACTCAGTTCGAGCGCGCCCAGGGCTCCGATGACCGCTACCCCTAGGTCACCTGGTCGATACGTGGGCATCCAGCGCCTCCGTTCCCCCCTCCATGTACTCAGTGCGGGTGCTATACTCAATGGGTGGCCTGTCTGAGAACGGGGCACCGTCTCACACGAGCGTCGCGTCATACCCCACCGCTTGCACGGCGGCGATGAGCTCAGCGGGGTTGCTGTCCTCGGTGGTGAGCGTGACCTGCGCTTGGCGTTTCAAATAGTGCACGCGCGCTCCGGCCACGCCGGGGACGGTTTTCAGTGCGGCCTCCACTTTTTGGGCGCAGTCGATACAATGCATCCCCGTGATTGTCAATGCCTGAGTTTTCATCGGAATGGATAGCTCCTTTCGCAACGTAATCCGCAGGGGATTATCCCGCACAACACGACAGCTTGCTGACGTCTTTGTGAAACGTGATCGCAGCCAGTTTGACCCCTTCGACCATGGTGAGATAGGGGAAGAACAGACTCGTCACGTCCGTCAGGCTCATTTCATACTTCACGGCCAGCGTCCCCACCTGAATGATCTCGCCGGCTTCCGGAGCCACCACATGCATCCCGACAATCCGCTCGGTGCCCTGTTCCACCACCAGCTTGATGAATCCCCGGGTATCGCGATTAGCCAGGGCGCGCGGCACATAGCTTAAAGGGAGGCTCGAGCAGGTGCACTCTAAGCCCGCGGCCGCCGTTTGATCGTCCGTCAGCCCGACACTGGCCACCTGGGGATCGGTAAACGTCACCTTCGGCAGCGTGGTCACATCCAGGACGCGATCTCCTAGACCCAATGCATTGATGGCGGCGGTGGTGCCGGCCTCCGCGGCCACATAGACAAACATGGCCTGCCCGGTGACATCCCCGGCCGCGTAAATGGTCGGCACCGACGATTGCAGGTGATCATTCACCACAATCCCACCCTGGGCATCGAGGGCGACGCCCGCTTCGGTGAGGCCGAATCCTGCCGTGGTGGGACGTCGCCCCGTCGCCACCAACAGGTGGTCCCCCTCAAAGACCTGGGCTTGGCCGTCCACCAGGGTGGTGACGCGAAAACGCTGGCCGTCGTGATCCACCCGCTGAATCTGCACGCGGACATGCACCGCCAAGCCATCCTCACGGAGGTACTGGAGGATCCCTTCGCTTACGTCGGGATCCTCCAGCGCGACGAGGCGGTCGAGCCCCTCGAGCACGGTGACCTGACTCCCGAGCCGCTGGTACAACTGCCCGATTTCCAGGCCGACCGCGCTCCCGCCAATTACGAGCAGGGTGTCGGGTAACGTCTCGCTCGCTAAGGCCTCGGTCGACGTCCAATAGGGCGTGTCGGACAGGCCTGGAATCGGGGGGGCCCAGGGGTGCGCTCCGGTCGTCACGATCAGCCGAGGGGCCTTCAGTGTATCCGCCCCGACGGTGACGGTGACCGGATCGGTCGTGCGAATCACTCCCTGACCGGGCACCCACGTAATCTGCGGATAGGCGGCCAGGACATCCGCGTATTTGGCTTGCCGGAGCTCCTCCACGAGCGCTGTCTTTTCCCCCATCACGGTCGGCCAATCGACGGGGGAGCCGCCCACGTTAAGCCCGTGAAAGGTGGGGTGGGTCGCCGTGTGGCGGGTGTTGGCCGCGGCAATCAAGGTTTTAGACGGCACGCAGCCAATATTGACGCACGTTCCTCCCATCATCCCGCCTTCAATCATCGCGACGCGTTTATCCGCCTCGGCGGCCCGAATGGCCGCCGCAAATCCGGCCGATCCACCGCCTAATACGAGAAGATCATAAGATGTCATCGTCCATCTCCTTGGGGTTATTTGCCATACGCCAGACCCTCCCTAGGTGTTGGCCTGCTGAATGAGTTGGCGTAAGTGGGCATTGGATGGCAACCCGCCATCATAGACCACCCGGCCTGTGGCCGTCACCACGGCGATCTGATCTAAG
>JAKADW010000139.1 GCA_021820165.1 Bacillota bacterium | reverse complement strand
CCCTCACTGCCCGAAAGCCGCGTAAGCCCTCCATCTTCTCCGTGTTGGATGTAAATATGACCATGCATCGGAATCATCAAGGTTCCGGCCTGCCATTGGTACTGACCAATCCCTGACCAGGCAAACCGTGCCCGTTGACGCCGCATCTCCTCATCAAACGTATCCTCTCCGGGCTCCTTCGGAGCCTCAGCCACCAACCGTGACGTCCCCGACGCTCCATCGAAGACAAACAAGGAGAGCTCGTCCCCACGATGCGGAAAAAGATAGTAAACCCGGCGCCCATCCTCGGAAAACTGAAAATTCATCGGTACCCGCCCACCAGGCTTGGGGAACGCCGCGATGTCTTCAAACGAGATCGGTTGTCTCACGCTGCTTCCTCCCTCTCTATGCGCGTCAACATTTCCACGCCCAACGCGACGGTTCCTGCCGCTTTCTGTATAGCCTCTCGCCACAGACGACATCCTAACCTTCAGGAGGTGCGCCATGCCCCGAAAAAAACCCTTGGTGGAAAATGCCCGACCAGGATTAGATGCCTTGAAAAGCCAACTCTTTCAATCTCTTCATGAACCACCCGTCTCATATCGCGAACGCTTTCGGCAACTGGCCCGTGAGAAGGTTAGGAATCAACGTCGCGAGTCGGATTCAGAATCGCCCCCAAATCGCTGACTAGCTGGCCCCCGAGTTGGTTCACGCGGCGCACCGTCGCCAGCACCCCATCGACGTACGCCGTCCGATCATGGACGTCGTGGCGGATGGTGAGTACTTGCCCTTGTGCGCCGAATACGACCGCTTGATGAGCCACAAGACCGGGAAGCCGAAGGGAATGCACCGGGATGGCATCGGGATCCCGATCTAGCGTTTCGCCAAGCATCTGAGCCATGGCTCGGGCCGTACCCGAAGGCCGATCCTTTTTCGTGGCATGATGACCTTCCAGCACCTCGACCGCATGGAAATAGCGACTCGCTTCTCGGGCTAATTGTTCTGCTACCCAGGCTCCTAAGGAAAAATTGGCAATAACGGCAGCTCCCACCCCGCATTCGGCCACCTGATTTGCCAGTTTGGCACGGTCGTGGGCCGAAAAACCGGTCGTACCGACCACAATATCCCATCCGCGTTCGACAGCCTCGCTCAGTCGCGTAAAGGCTGACTCGGGTTCCGTAAAGTCTACCAGTACCGCGTACTCCACGGGAATCGCGGAAATACTGCTGGAGAGCACCAAGGAGACTGATGGGTCGCCCCAGAGAGCGCTGAGCTCTGCGCCCACATGTGTCCGGGACAGTCCCCCGACCAACTCCATGTCGGGCGCTCCCTGAATCGCTCGCCCCACGGCACTGCCTGTTTTACCGGTAATTCCCGCGACCACCACCGGGATGTTCATCGCTCATCCCTCTCAAATGTTGTCCAAGTCATATTCCTTTAACAATTGGGAAGCAATCACCCAACGCATGATTTCGGAGGTGCCTTCATAAATCTCCGTAATTTTGGCATCGCGCAAAAGCCGTTCGACGCCATATTCCGTCATGTATCCATAGCCTCCAAAAATTTGAATGGCGTCTTCCGCGTGGCGCACGGCATGTTCCGACGCGAAGAGCTTTGCCATGGCGAACAACGGACGTTGCGCCGGCCCTTCCTCGCGATGCCGCGCCGCCTCATAGGTCATCAGGCGAGCCGCGTGGAGATCGGTTGCCATGTTGGCCAGCCGCCATTGCACCCCCTCAAATCGGCCAATCGCCCGGCCAAATTGATGTCGTTCGCGCGCATACGTCAACGACCGGGTCAAGGCGGCCGACATGATCCCCACACCCTGGGCCGCGATACCAATGCGTCCCCCATCCAATAGGTAGAGCGCCATCATGTAGCCTTCACCCTCGGACCCCAGACGATGGTTAGTGGGGACAAACACATCATCCAAAATGACCTCGGTGGTCGTGGAGGCGCGGATCCCCAATTTAGCCAACGGCCTCCCGAATGATAATCCGGGCATTCCCTTCTCGACGATAAAGGCGGTAATGGCGCGCGTCTTCTCACTCGGATCTAAGGTGGCAAAAACCAGGTAGCGGTCCGCTTCTCCTCCACCGGTAATAAACATTTTGCGACCGCCAATCCGATATCCCCCGTCAACCACACGTGCGCGCGTACGTATGGCTGCGGCATTGGACCCGGCTTCCGCTTCGGACAAAGCGAACGCGCCTATCGCGTCACCTCGGCACAAGGAGGGGAGCCAGCGCTCCTTCTGCTCTTCCGTACCAAATCGAGCGATAGCCTCAATGTGCAGCGAATTGTGCACCTCATAAATTACTGCCGTGGCTGGGTCGGCCTCCGCGATAGCTTCCACCACCAAGGTCTGTGCCAAGTAGTTGGCGCCGGCACCTCCATAGCGCGGGTCGACAATCATTCCGAGGTATCCCTGTTGCCCTAAAAGAGCCAAATTGGCTCGCGGGTATATTTCCTGGCGATCGAACTCGGCCGACCGGGGCAAGATTTCTCGTCGGACCACATCGCGAATGGCATCGCGTATCGCGTTTTCCTCCGCGGTTAACATGCTAAGCCCCATGCGTGCGCCCCCTCACCAGCTTCTCTAAGATGGCCCAAGCCGCATCAACCGCTGCTTCGTCACCCAAAGCCACCTTCTCCAACACCGATCGCCAATCGGCCGCTTGGCGGGCCTGTTTCACACCGCGCGCCACCAGGTCTTCCAGCGCGAGTTCCAACATATGGTCCGTCTGCTGTTCACGCAGAAGGGCCAATTTCCCCGTCTCCCGAAGGTGCTGGCGGTGGCGCCCGAGAGCGTCAATAAGTTCGTCTAGCCCGCTCCCCGTTTCCGCCACTGTCTTCACAATAGGCGGAAACCACTCGGGATGCTCCAAGGCCAGGGTGAGCATGCCGCGAATGGCGCGTGCGGTATGATCGGCCCCCTCCCGATCAGCTTTGTTGACAACAAAAATTTGTCCAATCTCTAAAATGCCCGCCTTTATCGCCTGAATGTCGTCTCCAAGGCCAGGCGCTAACACCACCATGGTCGACTGGGCCAACTTCATAATTTCTACTTCCGATTGCCCGGCCCCGACCGTCTCGATGAGCACCACGTCAAATCCGGCCGCATCCAGCAACGTGACGGCACCAAAAGTCGCCCGTGACAGCCCGCCCAAATGGCCTCGGCTGGCGAGGCTGCGCATAAACACCCCGGCGTCCATCACGGAATCCTGCATGCGAATGCGGTCCCCCAAAATGGCTCCGCCGGTGAAGGGACTGGAGGGGTCAACGGCCAGGATACCCACCGTTAGGCCTTGTTTCCTGAGTGCCAAGGTCAAGCTATTGACCAAGGTGGACTTTCCCACCCCCGGAGCCCCCGTAATTCCAACGATATGGGTGTGCCCAGCGTGGGGGAAAAGGGCCCGTACGAGTTTTTTGCCTTCTTCGGTATCGCGTTCGATGAGAGTCAGTCCACGTGCGATCGCCCGCTTCTCACGCTGACTAATGCGATCAATGAGCTCCGACTCAGTCATTCTCCGGCACTCGTTCGCGAATAAATTGAATGATGTCTTTGGTATCGGTGCCTGGGCCAAACACACGCGCCACGCCCGTTTGCAGCATGGCTTCGACATCGTCGTCAGGGATAATGCCTCCGAGTAGCACCAACATATCGTCAAGATGATTTTCCCGGACGAGTTCCATAATGCGGGGCACCAAGGTCGGGTGAGCCCCCGACAAAATTGACAATGCCAGCACCTCTACATCCTCCTGCAGGGCCGCATCCACGATTTGTTCGGGCGTCTGATGAAGCCCCGTGTAGACCACTTCCATGCCGGCGTCACGAAGCGCTCGCGCAATCACCTTAGCCCCGCGATCGTGACCGTCTAGCCCTGGTTTCGCCACCAGTACACGAATCACAATGATTCCCTCCCGTCCATATCATATCGCAGCGTGCGGGAAGGGTGCTCAAAACAAAGCAAAAGCGCACCCGGAAGAGGCACGCTTTTAGAAGGCTTGTACCCAAAATGGGATACGCCGAACCCTAACATAATTTGCACCCCCGGTCGCCACACTACGGTCTGGATCGAATTCACCAGACAGCATATCACGATTCCTAGGCAATCACACGCTCGGGCCGTGAAAACCGGGCTCGATAGGCGTTTTCGTCTCAGAGGAAAAGGCCTCCTCCAAGATCAGAATTTCTTCTTCCAACTGACGCGCTCGTTTTCCCATGCGGTACAAAAATCCGAACATCATCACCCATACCGCCGTATAGGCAAAAAACAAAAACTCTAAATACATGCGCTCTGTCCCACTCACCTTAAGGTCCCCCCGCTATCCTTCAAGTTTGTCCTTTAAATGTTGCTTGACCCGGTCCAACCCCATTTCTACGCGAATCAAACGTAGCCTTAGTTGCATCCAGGCCGCATAGATCCCCAACATCGCCGCCATGGAGACGAACATCGCCCAGACCATTGACGGGGCCATGTGGATGCCATGGGTCGTAATCACCACGGGGTGAATCGACTTCCACCAGCGAATAGTCATGTAGTCGATGGGCACGTCCACGTAAGCCGCCAACGCCAGCACAGCGGCCGTCCGAGCCCGCCGTTCCCGGGACTCCGTCCAGCCCCGAATCATTAAGTACGCCATAAACACCACCCACAAAATTACGGTGGCCGTGAGCCGTGGGTCCCATGTCCACCACACGCCCCAAGCTGCCCTCCCCCAGAGAATCCCGGTGACCAATAACATACTGGTAAAGACCGTCCCAATCTCCGCCGACGCGGCTGCAAAGGCATCAAAGCGGAGATTCCGGGTGGCCAAGTAGAGAATGCTGGCCCCTGCCGTGACCGTAAAGGCGACACCGGCGGCCGTGGCCGTGGCCATGTGGAAGTAGAAAATCCGCTGGCTTGGGCCGAGCACGCGGTCGTCGGGACTCGCGACGAAATTCAAAAAGAGGGCCAAGCCCATTAACGGCAAGAGACCCCATATCCACCCATCTTGGCTGCGCCGTGTCATATTACCCCTCCCATAAATACTCAAACGCCAGAAGCGGCAAGGCCAGAAATATGGCATCCACCGCTCCCAGGCCACGAATCCAAAAGGTTGCCGATTGATGGACCCATAACGCCATGCTGGCCTTGACGGACAAGATGGCCACCGGAACCAATAGCGGCATCAGCAGCACGGGCATTACCGCATCGTGCCCCCCGATATTCATGCTAATGGCTGCCATGAGAATCCCCACCGAAGCCACCCCCACGGCTCCCAGCACCAGAACCGCCAGAAACGCCACCGACAATCTGTCTAACCCCAGCCCAAACAGGACCAGATAGAGCGGCACGAGGATCCCCTCCATGGCCAAAAGCGCCAGAAAGGCCCCGGCCAGTTTCGCCCAAAAGACTGGCCATCGACCGCCCGGAGCTAGCGAAATACCGAGTAAGGTGCCGTCGTCGCTTTCTCGTGTAAATCCGCGCCCTATGCTTAGCATTCCCGCATAGAGGAAGGCCATCCATAAAATTCCGGGGGCGGCGGATCGTGCCATGGACCCAAATGAAAATGCCGCCAGAAACAGATCGAGTAGCGCAAAAGCCAACATGACAAGCCAGAGGTCCTTTTGCCGGGCCTCTAGCAACAGGTCCTTTGATACCATGGCCCAAAACTTATGCATGGTCCTCCCTACCCCCGAGATGGCGGCGCGCCATCATCGGCCAGTGGCTACGGTCTTGGCTCCACCAAAGAAAGCGCCCCGCCTTCAATACCGCTAGCGCGTCCGCCAATCGCATGGCCTCATCAAGCCAGTGAGTGGTCACCAGTACGGCAGTCCCCCGGTCTCGCTGTTCGTGAATGAGGCCCTCCAAACATCGTCGTCCCTCGTCATCGAGTCCCGTCTCCGGCTCGTCCAACAACCACAGCCAAGCGTCTTGCATTAAGAGCCGAGCGAGCCCCGCACGCTGGCGCATCCCACTTGAAAATGTGCACACTAAATCGTGAATCGCCCAATTGAGGCCCACCCGGTGAGCCGCCCAACGCGCCCTCTCGCTCACGTCGGGCACCTGGGAGAGGCGGCCATAA
>JAKADW010000138.1 GCA_021820165.1 Bacillota bacterium | reverse complement strand
GTTTGGGATGGATAGGCTTACGGAGTCAAAACTTCCTCTCGCCTTTCGCCGGCGCGGGCGGGATTGGGCAGAGGTGCGGCCCGAGTGGGGGTTGGCCGGCAATGCCGCCTTTATCGCCGCTCCCCGCGCTGTCACCGCCCATTGCTCCTTGGACGGGCGCGCATTTTTACATGAGTATGATTGGCACCGGGATCCCGAGTTTGCCACCCTGGAACTTATCATGACGGCGCCCCTCATGGTGGCGCATTGGATCAACATGCAATATTACGGATCGGTGGTCGACCCCGGTCGATTCGGTAGTGGCAATAAGGTGCTGCACAATGTGGTGGGGGGATCCATCGGGGTTCTGGAAGGTAATGGCGGCGACCTTCGCGTGGGGCTCGCCGAGCAATCGCTGCACGATGGGAAAGTCTGGCGACACGAACCGGTGCGCCTCACGGTGGTCATCGCCGCCCCACAAGAGGCCATCGATCATGTCATCGAGCAGCATGCTTCAGTGGAGGACCTGGTTGAAAACCAATGGCTACATCTTTTTCAGATGGATGATCAGGGGATTCTTCACCGCCGTGAGCGCGGTGGAGGTTGGCGCGTTCTAGCTCGCTAAGGACGAAGTGGGCGGCATCCCCCGGGAAAGGGCCGGCGAAATTCGGTAGAAGCTTTGGCCCCCCGTACGGAAACAAGAGGCGACCGGTCTTGCCCATAGAAGAAACGATCAATGGGCGAATCTATGGTCAGGGAAGCTGACGGCTTCACGAAAATGATTTTCGCGAGCGATGCACAAAAAGGCCAGAACGTCGTTGTTCTGGCCTTAACATCGGGCGTTCAGGCGGCATGGGGCTTTCTTCGGGAGACTGTCCAAAGGGCGTAGAGAAGGGCCGAGACGAGCCCACCGACGACCGGTAGTGGCAGCACGGTGGTAAAGAGCCCCGGTAGCCAATCGGCTCCCCAGATGGAAATCGCCATACCGATGGCAAAGGTGATGAAGGCGGACCAACTCCACCAGCCCCGGACGGTGGTCGGGCGCTCGAAAAAGGCGCGGGCCGGCGTACGCTTTTTCTGCACCCACACCCAGTCTACCAGCATGATGAAGGTAAAGGGGATAATCACGTCGCCAATGACGTTTAGGAATCCTTGGACATGATTGAGAATGCCGAGAATGGCTAGTACGGTACCGAGGATGCCCAAAATGATGGTCGCCACGGGTTGCTCCCAACGGCTCGGTTTCCGGAGCGTATTCAGTGCCACTAACAGATCTACGGTAGATGGATAGAGGTTCATCGCGTTGGTGTGGATAATGGCCAGGGCCACGCCGACAGCTGCGATGACGCCCCAGAGAGGCGCGTGAGATCCCAAGAGCGCGAGGTTCCAATCGTCGGTCGCTTTTTGCGAATACATGCCCATCAGTCCCATGACCAAGACGGAGACCATGATGCCCACCGACGGTGCCAGGAAGAAGGCCGTTCGGCTCTTCGACTCGGATAGGGGTCTTGCAAATCGAGAGACAGTCGACACTTTATAGGTCCAAGCCAAAATGGAGAACGTCACCACCGTGGTGATGGCCGTGCCCCAGGCCATGGGGGCCGTGGCGTGCGGCATTGCGACATGGTAGCGAGAGAAGAGGAGATAGGCGAGGACTCCATAGGCGACTAGAAGAATGACGGAGGTATAGCGATAGAAGTATTCCAGCCACTTCATTCCGAATAGCACCAGGATGACTTGAACGATCCCGATAATCCAAAACCACAGCGTTCCCGACATATGGGTAATCGCGCTCAAAGTCTGCCCGGCTACGGCGGTGTTCAGACCAAACCAGCCCATGTTCACGAAGGTGAACAACACGGAGAACAAAAAGGCACCGGTGGTACCATAGGTCTTTCGGGCCACAATCAGCCCCGTCAAGGGCACTTCGCGGCCCATTTCGGAAAAGAGTCCTGCAGGCACCAACCCGATAAGCCAACTCAAGACGATGGCGAAAACCATGTCCCACACACCAAAGTGGAACAAAAGCGCCCCGATGAGTGGAGTGGTGGCAGAGGCCGACGCCATCAGCCAAACCACGGTCATTTTTCCTGCCGACATGGTCCGTTGCTCGTCAGGCACGGGGAGAATACCCACTGTTTCGACTTCTCCGAGAATACCGGTGGGAATGCGGTCGGTTCCGTCAGAACTTGCCAAGAGAAGGCCTCCTCGTATAATCGATACGTAATGACATCAGGTGGGCGCGTCCACGTCGACTTCCATCATACGAAATGTAGATCGTAGGATGCAAATTCACGCCCACAAGGTGGGGAGGAAGATTATGGCTCAACGTATCGTGGTCATCGGGGGAGACGGGGCCGGCATGAGCGCAGCATCGCAAGCCAAGCGCCGGGATCCCTCTTTAGAGGTGGTGGCTTTTGAGAAAGGACTGGTCACCTCCTATTCTGCTTGAAGCGTCCCTTATTACGTCGGCAAGTTTGTCGACAATGTGGATCAACTAGTGGCTCGAACTCCCGACCAATTTTGGTCGAAGTCCCAAATTCGCGTGTGGGTGGGACATGAGGTCTTGGCGATTGACCCAGTCAACCAACGCATAGAGGTTGTCGACAGCGATGGGCATCATCGTCGAGAACCCTATGACCAGCTTCTCATCGCTACCGGCTCCGACCCTATTTGGCCCGAACTGGATAATATCCGCAGTGAGGGCGTCTTTTCCGTGAAAACGTTGAAGGACGGCGAGGTCATCCGTACCTGGATCGAAGAGCGAAGGCCTGAGCGCGCCGTGATTGCCGGCGGGGGCTACATTGGCCTCGAAATGGCAGACAATTTATCTCGTTGGGGCATCCCCGTCACCTTAATTGAGCAGGCGGACCAACTTATGGCCAGTATGGATGAGGATCTGGCACAGGATTTAGAATCAACCCTCCATGGGCTTGGGGTTGAGGTTAGACTGAAGACCCGTCTGGAGGCGGTTCTTTCCCAGAACGGCCGGGTGACAGGTGTTGTGGCGGGTGGCTACGAAATACGGGCCGATCTATTGGTGCTGGGGCTTGGGGTACGGCCGAATAGTACGCTTGCCCAAGATGCCGGTATGGCGCTGGGCGTAAAAGGGGCCATTCAGGTGGGCCCGGACATGCGAACCTTGACTCCCCACGTTTGGGCCGCCGGCGATGTCGTGGAGTCGTTTCATCGGGTCTCCCAGCGGCCCGTGTATGTGCCGCTTGCGACCGTGGCTAATAAGCAAGGGCGCATTGCGGGATTGAATTTGGCGGGTGGAAAAGAGCAGTTTGCGGGCGTGCTGGGCACGGCCATTACCCAAGTGGGCGACCGGGAAGTGGCGCGAACCGGTCTTTCCACCAAGGAGGCGGAAGAAGCGGGATTCTCTGTTGTAAGCCAGGTCATCGAAACCGAAACCAAGCTTAGCTACTTTCCAGACGTCGCGCCTATCCGGGTCAAGCTCATAGCCGAGGCTGGGAGCGGTCGACTTTTGGGAGGACAAATTAGTGGCGGTCAAGGCAGTGCCATCCGCATCGACACCCTGGCTACGGCGCTTCACAACGGGTTGTCGGTGAATGATTTGCTGGATCTGGATCTGGCCTATGCCCCGCCCTTTTCCGATGTGTGGGATCCGGTGCAGGTGGCGGCGCGAGCCATTGGATCCAAGATTCCGTAAGATGCGGTGCCGGCGGGGTGGTTGGAGGACAACGACCCAAACCACCCTATGGGCCGTTGCCTCGGCGAGCGTGTCACCATGAGGCGTCGATCGCTGGTCGGCGTCGCCGTCGCTTCTTGAAGATTCCGATTTTCAGCGGTCGGGGAGGTTCCTGGGCGTCATCTCTTTGGGTGATGTCACCGCGGAATCGGGCGCTAATTCTCGCGATGGTCGGGTATTGCTTAGCCTTTCGGGTTTGCCTGAGGGTCTTTGCGGCACTCCTCATCAATCGCCGCTGGCCGCCGGTTTTTGGAAGCAATGCTGGTAGACCGTCATGGGTGAGGGAAATCTTTCGGGCGGCAGACGTCGATGCACTATTTTTTCAGTCGCCATAGCTTAGCCCCGGACCACGATCGCTGCGTGGGGGCTCTGATTATAGCGTGGCCGGGCTCACCTCAAGAATACGGGTGAGGCCCGGCCAACCTTAAGAGACTCGCGGAACGCGGTCTAAAGACTTCACCTCAGGCTTAGCTTGGGCGCTCCCACGAAGCCAGGAGAGCAAGGCGGCAGCCAAGGCAACCATGGCCATGATGAAAAAGGCCAAGCGCAACACGTCCGCAAAACTCCCCAACTGACCTGGAGACAACGACGCGGTGGTGCCGGAGAGGATAGCCATGGTGACGGTCGGCGGTAGTTTGGATGTGATGAGAGCCAACACAAACGCGATCGAAAAGACATTCCCCGTGTTGAGCAACATGGTACGGGTGCCGGCGGCCACGCCCCGTTGATGCACCGATACGGCATTCATGATCGAACTGGTGTTGGGCGAGTTAAAGAGCCCGTTGCCGATGCCCACCACAACCATCCAGCTTGCAATAATGGCGTAGCTGCTGGTTAGCGTAATGGTGGCGGCAAATCCCAAAAGACCAGCACCGACCATTAGGGCTCCGAGAGTGGCCGGTCCCCGTGCCCCCAGACGATCGGCAATCCATCCCGAGAGGGGAGCGGTGACGCCCATCGCGATCGCTAAAGGGATAACCAAGATACCGGCTTTAAGCGGGGAGTAACCACGCCCGCCTTGGAAATAGAAAACAAATAGCAGCACGATAGCGCCCCGCCCCATGGCGATAAGGAGGTTGGCGACATTGCCCATGGCAAACAGCCGATTTTTAAATAACGACAGGCTGAAGAGAGGGTAGGCGGCGCGCTTTTCCGCCGTATAGAAGGCGACAAAGGCCACAAGGCCTAAGATGATGGGCCCGAGGCTCAAGGGACTTTGCCATCCGTCTACACCGCCCGCGGTGACACCTACAAGAAGGCTAGTCAGCCCCAGCATGTAGGCGGCGTTGCCAACATAGTCGATTTTGGGCTCACGGGTGGGGTCTACCACATCCTTCAGTTGAATGGAGGCCCAAATCGTACCCAAAATGCCCACCGGGACGTTAAACCAGAATACCCAATGCCACGGCAATAAGGTAATCAGGAGGCCGCCCAAAATGGGTCCTAGCACCTGCCCTAAGGCAATGACAATAGAATTGATGCCAAGCGCTAAGCCCAACTGTTGACGCGGGAAGGCATCGCTGACAATGGCGGTGGCGTTGCCCATGACCAGGGCACCACCGATGGCTTGCACCGCACGAATAACCAGTAAGGCGACGCCGTTCGGGGCCAGACCTGCGGCCAGCGCGGCGACGGTAAAGAGGGCAAAACCCATCACGTAGAGGCGCTTTCGACCAAAGATGTCGGACAGTCGTCCGACCGTTAGCACCAGCGCCGTCTGAACCACCATGTATGACAACAGCACCCAAATGGAGAGAAACGCGCTCATGTGCAAGGCGCGCACTAAGGTCGGCAACGCAATCAAGAGCGTGGTGCCATTCAGCACGGCCATTAACATCCCTAAGCTGGTGGCCGAGAGGGCCCACCATTTATAATTTGCGGTCATCCTCGGATCCCGTTCCTTTCTCCTCTATGGTGCATCGAAAACGCGGCCCTCCCAAGCGCTTTCCTGGTATAATTGGCTATAAAATTTCGTTATGGGGCATGTCGATGGAGAACGGAGTGAATCTCACCCAGTTGCGCATCTTGGTGGCTATCGCGGAGTATGGCTCTCTCTCCCAGGCGGCTGGATTTCTTGAGATGACTCAACCGGCCTTAAGCCGCCAAGTGCGTTTGCTGGAAGAACAGGTAGGTCAGCGCATCTTTGATCGCGATGCCCGAGGCACGCGGGTTCGCCCGGAGGCGTTGATGTTGGTCGAACGAGCTCGTCACATTGTGGCCGAAGTTGACGCCTTCTCTGATGGTCTGCATCGCAGCATGATTCAGGGGGAGATTAAGATGGGCATTGTGCCCACGGCTTCCGCGCACCGTTTCCCTGACTTGTACCGGGGGCTGGTGCAGCGATATCCTGGGCTCAAAGTTGATGTCCACGAGATGTACAGCG
>JAKADW010000137.1 GCA_021820165.1 Bacillota bacterium | reverse complement strand
CCGTTAGGGTTTCCCATTACCAGGTCCGAAAAAAAGTGGAACCACTGCGTTTTGCCGACGTCCACCTCCCGGTTCAGGTTATTGAGATGGTATATAATGAAGAGGATATCCGGTCCGTGCCTCTTACCGTGAAGGCTGCCGAAGCCTATGCGAAGGAGCGGTTAACGCGTGAATTGGAGCACCAGGTGCCCAAGGATTCCATTCGTGTGAAACAGTCATGGCGCGTGGTGCGATCCAAAAAGGGCGTGTGGGTGACGCTGACCTGGGTGATGAACCGTAATATTGCCAAGCCCCCGAAAGGGGTCGACAAATAAAGGGGGACACCGGTTGCCACAAAGCCAGTGGGTAATCCAGGACAATCAAGCGGCGACCATGCTAATGGGTCGTGGAGACGAACATTTAAAGGCTCTGGAGAAAGCTTTGCATGTGAAATTGACCGCGCGCGGGAACGTGATAGCCATTCAAGGCGCCGGTCACGATCAGGATCGCACGCGGCGCGTGCTTGATTTGCTGGCGGAATGGATTTCCGCGGGGCAACCTGTGCGCCCTAATGTGGTGGATTCCGCAATCCGCGCGGTCTCGGAAGGGGCCGAGCGGCAGTTTTTGCATTTGTTAACGGAGAACATTTATACGACCACCTCGGGGCGGGTGGTGCGTCCCCGCACGCTTGGGCAGCAAATGTACGTGGACGCCATTCGGGACAACACTTTGGTGTTCGGTATTGGCCCGGCCGGAACCGGCAAGACATACTTGGCTATGGCGATGGCAGTTTATGCCTTGAAAGCCCATCAGGTGGAGCGTATTATATTAACTCGTCCTGCGGTCGAGGCGGGGGAAAAGTTAGGGTTTTTGCCGGGGGCGTTGGAAGACAAAGTGGACCCCTATTTGCGACCCCTGTACGATGCGCTGTACGACTTATTGGGGTCAGAAGCCACTGACAAATTTCGGGAGCGCGGAAGTATTGAGGTGGCTCCATTGGCCTATATGCGAGGGCGCACCTTGAATCAAAGCTTCATAATCTTGGATGAGGCGCAGAATTCCACGTACGAACAGATGAAAATGGCGTTGACCCGGCTCGGAGAAGGTTCCAAGATGGTGGTAACCGGCGACCAGACGCAAATTGACCTGGGTCGGGGACAACGGTCGGGCTTAAAGATTGCGTCGGAAATTTTGGACGGCGTGGATGGGATTGGCGTGGTGCGGCTTTCGGATCATGACGTGGTGCGCCATTCGCTGGTCGCAAAAATAATCAAGGCCTACGAACGGTTTGAGGAGGGGCAAGGGGACACTTATCATGAAGAACACTCCCAATGAGGGGAGCTGGTCTGCCCGCATGGTCGACCGATTTCCATGGTTGAACGACGATCGCGCGCCGCAAATCGGCATCGCGGCGTTGGCCTGGTTGTGCGTGGTTGCCATCTTTACCATCACCCTGTTCTCCCACACCGTGAATCTGTCAGCGGGAGACTTTGCTCCGCGTACCATTGTCGCCCCCTACGGCGTGGTGGACTGGGCGCAGACGGCCAAAGCGCGCCAAGAGGCGATGGATTCGGTGGGCAATGTCTACATTCCCGATCCGCATGTTTTGCGCCAGCAAAAGGTCAAGGCCAAAAATCAATTCGATTATATCTCGGCCCTGTCCCAAGACACCGCAGCGCCCCTATCCGAACGGGAGGCGGCATTGCAATCCGCCATCCCCATCGGGCTTCCGAATCCTGTTTGGGGCACCGTGTTAAGCCTGACTCCCGCGCAATTAAACCAATTGGAGCAAGACACATTGGTCATGCTGGCGTCGGTAATGAATCAGGGTACTGGCATCCGCAACACCACGTTAGGGGTGGACGAAGCTAAGGGGTTTGTCGCCAAGCTGGCCGCCCAAGAGACCGCGGATCCGTCGCTTAAACTTTTTCTCACGTCTTATACGCAGTCGCTGGTGGTCCCTAACACCTTCTTAAATAAGCAAGTGACCAATGCGCGGCGGGAGGCTGCCGCGGCTCGCGTGCCCGAAGTCAAAATTTTGAAGGGCGAAGTGGTGGTCCAAGAAGGGCAGCAGGTCACCCCAGCCGACGTTGAAGTATTGAAGCAACTGGGCTTGTTGAACCAAGGACTGGATTTAGGGCCGATATTGGGATCGGTTATCTTTGCGACGGCCGTGCTAGCCCTCATTGGCGGCTATTTCTGGTACCTTCGGAGAAAGCTCTTAAGCTCGTGGCGCGTGGTGGCGATGACGGCGCTCATTTTAGTGATAGGATTGGCCGCCGCCGATAGTCTCAGCGGGGTGCCAGTGCTAAGTTACTTGGTCGTACCCACCGCCGCCATCATGATTACTGCGCTGGTAGACTCTGGGTTAGGACTGGTCATGGCGGGCGTCCTGGCGCTCTCCGTGGCGGTGTTGACTGGGGCCGCTCTCAATGTGGCGCTGGTGGCCTTTTTCGGTGGTATCGCGGGAGTCTTTGGGACCAGTCGGCTTTCCCAGCGCTATGACATATTGCGGGCGGGGTTATTGGTCGGGCTGGTCAATCTCGTCGCCCTTTTGGGCCTCGATGTCATGCAACGGGCTGCTTTGTTGCAGCCCCAAGTATGGGAATACCTGGTGTGGGCACTTATTGACGGGGTGTTCGCGTCCATTTTAGCCATGGGATCGATTCCTCTATTAGAAGGTCCGTTTGGCGTCATCACGGCCATGAAGCTCATTGAGCTTTCCAATCCGAATCAGCCGCTCTTGCGAAAGCTCTTGGTGGAGGCGCCGGGTACCTACCATCACAGCATCATGGTGGGCAATTTGGCTGAAGCGGCAACGGAAGCAGTCGGTGGGAACTCGCTCTTGGCTCGGGTGGGGGCCTACTACCATGACATCGGGAAGTCCAAACGCCCCTATTTCTTTGTCGACAATCAATTTGGGGCGGAAAATCCCCATGATCGACTGGCGCCGACCTTGTCCGCCTTGATCATTTCGTCGCATGTGCGCGATGGCGTGGAACTCGCGCGCCACTACCATGTGCCGGAGCCGATTGTTAATTTCATTCAGCAACATCATGGCACCACCCTCATTCGCTACTTCTATCAGAAAGCTGTCGATCAAGATAATGGGGATGGGGTAGAGGAAAGCGATTTCCGCTACGACGGACCGCGCCCGCAATCCAAGGAGACCGCCATCGTGATGCTCGCGGACGCCAGCGAGGCGACCGTGCGGACCCTGAAAAATCCGTCTCCTGCCTCCATCGAGCAGGTGGTCCGGCGATTGATCAAGGAGCGGCTGGAGGACGGTCAGTTAGACGAATCCAATTTGACCTTGAAGGAGCTGGATGTGATTGCCCGCACTTTCACCCGGGTGCTCACCGGAGTATTTCACCAGCGCATCGAATACCCGGATCGGATGATAAAGGAAATGGAAAGGAGTCGACGCAATGGAAATCGCGGTGGAAAGCCGCCCCGATTGGTGCGCCGAGTGGGAGGAGACGGCCCGACGGGCGGCCGCGACCGCTCTCACTAATTTGGGAGGGTTGGACGATGCGGAGTTGTCCCTCTTTTTGACCGATGATGAGACGGTTCACGAGTTGAACCGTACCTACCGAGGGGTGGACAAGCCCACCGACGTGCTCTCGTTTAGCCAACGGGAAGGCGAAAATCTTGATGAATGGGACAACCTCCTGGGGGATGTGATTATTTCCGTTGAAAAAGCCCAGCAGCAGGCCGAGGAGTATGGGCACAGCATGGCCCGTGAAGTCGCTTTTTTGACCGTGCACGGGGTCCTGCATCTATTAGGCTGGGATCACGAGGAAGCGGAAGACGAACGGCACATGATGGCCAAAACCGAAGAAATTCTAGGTTCCTTGGGGCTTACGCGTGAGAAAGCCTAACGCGTTTAGCCGATCCTTCGTTTACGCTGGGGCTGGAGTATGGACCGCCCTCAAAAGTGAACGCAACTTGCGGGTCCATGTCACGGTAGCCCTAGTCATTACCGCGGCGGGCTGGCTCTTTTTCATCCCCGTATGGCAGTGGATGGTCATTATAGTGGCCTTCGGGCTGGTCATGGGCTTGGAACTGGTCAACACCTCGCTGGAAGCACTGGTCGACTTGGCTAGTCCCGAGGCCCACCCCTTGGCCAAGCGGGCTAAAGATACCGCCGCCGGAGCTGTGTTGGTGGCCGCGGCCGCGGCTTTGGGCCTGGGTCTGGTCATCTTTCTGCCCGACTTGCATCATTTTGGGCATGATTTTATGGTACGATGGCATCAAAGCGCGGGCGTCACGACGGCGGCCGTGATCGGGTTGCTTGTAGCCCTGGGGTTTATATGGGGTGTGGTGCCCCGCCAAGCGCGAAGGAGGCCAGAACCTTTTCGGTGAGACGCATTGAATGGATTCCCATTGTGGCGCTCATAGTGGTGGTGGCGTTTTCCGCGTTATATTCCATGGCTGAGACGGCGATGATGGCATTTTCCCGTGGGAAAATGCGGACGTTATCGGAAAACCGCCATGCGGAGCGCCTTTCGGCGCTTCTCCGTTCCCCCAACCGCCTACTGGGTACTGTCTTGGTGGGCAATAACCTCGCCAATATTCTCGCGACAACGCTGGCGACCGCCCTCTTCATACATTATTGGGGACACTTGGGTGTGGCCATCTCCACGGTGGTCATGACCCTTTTCATTCTCTTGGCCGCAGAAATCACGCCAAAAACGTTTGCTTCGCACAATGCCGAACGGGTTGCGCTACGGCTCACACCCTTTTTATCGGTGTCGGCCAAAATCTTCTATCCCATCGTGCGCATCCTTACATGGGTCGGGGTGGGCTTGATTCGGCTTCTCGGAGGGAAGGCCGAGGGCGGGCGGCTGATGACCGAAGAGGAGCTTCGGACCATGGTTGAAGTGGGGGAAGAGCAAGGTCTCATCGAGGCCAACGAGCGCGAAATGATTCAGGGCATCTTTGACTTTGGCGACACGGTGGTGCGCGAGGTGATGGTGCCTCGCATTGATGTTCAGGCGTTGCCGGAGACAGCTACGCTGGGGGAACTCTGGGATACCTTGGTGGAATGGGGGCACTCGCGCATCCCCATCTTTCGCAACACCATCGATGATATTACGGGAGTGGTTTATGCCCGCGACATCCTCGCTTATGGGCGGGAGAGGCCCCTTGACACGCCGGCACGGGATCTCGCGCGGCCTGTGCAGTTTGTTCCCGAGACGAAGAAAATTGACCATCTGTTCGCCGATTTCCGCCGACAGCGGACGCAATTTGCGGTGGTGATGGACGAATACGGGGGAACCGCCGGCATTGTCACCATTGAGGACTTATTGGAAGAGATTGTGGGCGAAATTCAGGACGAATACGACACCGAGGAGGTCCCGCTCCGGGAACTATCCCCAGGCGTCATTGAAGTGGCGGGGTTATTCGCTCTTGATGAGTTGAACGAGAAGTTCGACTTGGATTTGCCCCACGAGGATTTCGATACGGTGGGTGGATTGGTGTTGCACCTCTTGGGGCGGGTACCGATTGAAGGTGAAGTGGTGAAGCTTGATAATGTGGAAATTACGGTTTCACAGGTTGAGGGACGGCGCGTCTCACGGGCCATTTTGCGGATATTGGTGCCACCTGAAGAAGATTGATATTTGCCCCGGGGTTGGGGGGACGATATCCGAAAAAGGAGAGGGTCCCGATGGATGATGACGAACTGTGGGCGGCTGCCTTGGCCGCCCAGAAGAATGCCTATGCGCCGTACTCCCACTTTCCCGTGGGAGCGGCCCTATTGACCCGGCAAGGTCAGATTGTCTCAGGGTGCAATGTCGAGAATGCCAGTTACCCACTGGGCTCTTGTGCCGAACGGAACGCCATCTATCGCGCCGTGGCCGAAGGCTATCGGGAATTTGTACGGATTGTAATTGTGGGACCTGGCCCGGACTTAATTAGTCCCTGTGGGGGATGCCGCCAGGTGCTGGCAGAGTTCGGTGACTTCGACGTGGTGATCGGGGAGGCCACCCGCACAACAGAGCCACGGGTGCTCTTCTTGCACGACCTCTTGCCACTGGCCTTTGATCGGGGGGATTTGCCGGATGAGCTATAGATCGGGTTTCGTGGCGCTGGTGGGGCGCCCCAATGTGGGTAAATCGACCCTCCTCAATACGCTCTTGGGGCGGAAGGTCGCCATTGCCACGGCCAAGCCGCAGACCACG
>JAKADW010000136.1 GCA_021820165.1 Bacillota bacterium | reverse complement strand
CTTGTCGAAAATACCGAAATGTCTCTTCGAGCCCCCTATCCAATGAGACCTGCGGCGCGAAACCCCAAGCCAGGGCGCGCTTGGTATCTAAAAGACTATGGCGAATGTCTCCGGGTCGTTCGGGACCATACGTAATGCTGTCATCGGACAGACCGGCAATGGTTGCCAGTCGGCCCCACACCTCGTTGATTGTGACCGAGGTTTCCGTGCCAATGTTTCGCACACCACCTGAAGCGCTTTCACCGAGACGGAAACAAAATGCCCGAGCCACGTCGTAAACCGCCACAAAATCTCGCGTCTGCTCCCCGTCCCCATAAATTTCCGGCCGACGGCCCTCCGCCAACGCCTCTGCAAACACGGCAATGACTCCCCCCTCGCCCGCCGTCCGCTGTCGAGGTCCGTAGACGTTGGCCAGCCGAAGCACCGTCCCAATGAGCCCCTGGGTCCGTGCTTCAAAGTCCACATAGGATTCCGCCACCCATTTATCCAGCCCATAGTACGACAAAGGATGCCCTTTCTGGTGCTCTGCCAGTGGCAAGTCCGGATCGTTCCCGTACACGGCCGCCGAAGAAGCCAACCGAAACTCCCTGGCACCGAGGTGTCGCGTCGCCTGAAGCATGGCCACAGTCCCCAGCACGTTTTGGTGCACATCCGTTTCAGGATGGGCCTCCGATACGGGCACGCTAATCTGTGCGGCAAGATGGATCACCACATCCACTGCCCCCACGGCATCCACCCAGGTGCGCCAATCCAGGACGTCGGCCTCGATAAACTGGGCGGCCGGGTTAATAAACTCCCGCCGCCCATGGGATAGATTGTCTACCGTGATGACCTCATGGCCATTTTGCACCAACATGTCGACCACATGAGAGCCGATAAAGCCGGCCCCACCCGTCACCAAAACCCGCATTTAGGATCCCCGCTCCTTTTGCACCGCCTCGTATAAGGCAAGATATTGCCCGGCGATGGCCTCCCAACGAAACGTCTCCGCGTACTCTTGGCCACGCTCCACCCGCTGATGGGCAGCCGCCGGGCTCCCCAACACATCGCTAATAGCGGCTTGCCAGGCGTCTTCATCGTCGGGAGGAACCAACACCCCATAATCCTGCACCACCTCGCGTACCGCAGGCGTGTCACCGGCCACCACCGGAACTCCAACGGCAAGGGCTTGCGCCGGGGGCATGCCAAATCCCTCGTAGCGGGATGGATAGGCGAACAAGTCGGCGCTGTGATAGAGCGCCACCAAGTCTTCCCGCGAAACAAAGGGCGTGACAACCACGCGCGATTCTAAACCCGCCTCGGCCACTTGGCGGCGCACCCCCAAATTGTCTTTAGCCCCCACCAATACCAGTTCTCCCTCTTTTAAGCGAGAAAATACCGCAGCCATGCTCCGAATCAACGTCGGCACATTTTTCCGCTCGTCGTAGCCCCCCACGTACAAGACGCGTGGGCGGCGCCGGAGTCCGAATCGGCGGCTCACCGTGCCGGCCCGTTCTACATCTAAATCTAGAAAAAAGTCCGGATGGACACCGTTCGGAATCACGACCGTTCGGTCAACCAGTCCGGGGAAAATTTCCACCATATCCCGGAGCGTCGCCTCGGAAATCGCCACCAAACGATCGGCGAACGGCAGACCGCGCTCCACGTGGGCAAAATACCGACGTTCCTTGAGACTTTGGCGATAGGTCTGCAACCGATAAGGAATGACATCGTGAATAGTAACGACCGTGGGAATGCCCACGCGTCCTTCGGGATGAGCCATAAAGGGGATATGTAGGATATCAACATCCCGGGGTACACGCCTGACCCCGTAGTATTCCCACCACCATTTGGCGAGCGGATGAGGTTTAGGACGCACCGCTAATCCTAGACGGGGCTTGTCCGGCAAAAGGGCCTGGCCGTCTCGTCCCACTCCGGACACTTTGGCGCCCGCCCGACTTAGCCCGTACACCAGTCCCTCAATATATTCCTCCGTACCGGTGCGAAAACCCGCGGTATTTGAAATATCGAGCGCAATTTTCATCCGCGTCCGCCCCTTTTCTGTCCCCATTCCATTGGCTTATTCTAACCCAAATGAGAAGGAGCGGCGAGAGGTCCCAGGGCGGCCCGTGAAAACCGCTCCCGAAAGATTTCCGGCCGGAAATTGGTGGCGTGAGCCCGAATGGCGTTGGCGTTCCAATCGACGCGCTCCGCAGCTTGAATCGCGTCGATGAGGGCGTCGGTGTTCTGCTCTTGGAAGAGCCAGCCAGTCTCGCCCGGGATTACCGTGTCCAACACTCCTCCTCGCCCATAAGCAATCACCGGCCGCCCTGCTGCTTGCATTTCCACGGGCGTGATGCCGAAGTCCTCCTCACCTGGAAACAGCAAAGCCTTAGCTCCGGCCATCAGGGGCGCAAGCTTGTGATCATCCACACGCCCCGCAAAAGTCACCGTGGGCCCGGCCATTTTCTCAAGTGTGCGCCGTTCCGGCCCATCGCCCGCGACCACCAAGGGCAATTGCAGTCGATTACACGCCGCGACGGCCAGGTCAAACCGCTTGTAGCTCACCAACCGCGACAACACTAAATAATAACGGCCCGATTCGGGATCAACATGGAACCTGTCGACGTCCACCGGTGGGAAAATCACTTCAGAGTCACGACGATAGTGCTTTTGAATCCGCCGCTTAACAGCCGTCGAATTGGCAATGAGCTGGTCGACCCGGTCGGCACTGAGTCGGTCCCAAAGCCGCATATAGTGAAAGACCGGCCCCATAAGCTTTTTAGAAAGACCCCGGGCTTCCAACTCGCGATATTCGTGGTATAGATCCCATGCGTAGCGCATGGGGGTATGCACATAGGAGACATGACGCACCTCCGCGCGCGTGACCACGCCCTTCGCCACCGCAGCCGACGACGAAATCACCAGATCGAACGAGGACAGGTCAAATTGCTCCATGCCATACATCAGGAAGGGCAGATAACGATTATACCACCGATTCGCCCGAGGAAAGGATTGCACAAAGGTAGGGATAATGGTGCGGCTTTGAAGAAATGGCGAGAGGCGCGACCGGTCAACCACACCGGTATAGATGGGCGCGTCAGGAAAAAGCCGCGCTATCTCTTCCAGCACCCGCTCCGCGCCTCCCATGGTTACCAACCAATCATGCACCAATGCCACTCGCATTTATTCTTGTTCTCTCCGACGCTCCGTGAGCGACCAAACCACGGCGAGTGCCAACAAGAGCGGCACGATCACACCATGGTCAATCATGAAATCGACCCAGTCGTGGACAATGAACGACACCATCGTCCCAAAAGCGCCCAGTCCCATTGCGTACTGAAACGGACTAAGCGTCCGGGCCTTGGACATGACGGCCGAGACCGCATGCTTGATCCATGACCATTCCAACCAAATGGCGGCGACAATGCCGAGAACCCCAAGATCCGCCCCCCACTCCAAATAGAGATCGTGAGCCATGGGCGGTAGGCCGACCAAACCTTTCACGGGGTGCAACGCCACAAACCGGGTGAATCCGCCCAAGCCTACCCCAAGAATCGGGTGCGACTTAATGGCATGCAATGCCGCCTTCCAAATCAAAAGCCGTTGGTTGGTATCGAAGTGATGCTGGGGATGAACCAACGCCCCCACTGTGGAAGATAACCGCTCGCCGGTCGTTTGGTACGTATGGACAGCGACATGCGACAGATTTGTTTTACCCAGCAAATCCACAATAATAAAGCCAATAATCGGTATCACCACGGCAGGCACCACAAATTTTCGGTTGATGCTGGTTCGCCCGCGGGACGTCCAAGCCAAAACCCCCATAAAGAACACTGCCGCCATGGACGCCACCCACGCTCCGCGGGAGAAGGAGTCAATCACACCTAACGCAACCAACGCCAACGCCACCCAGGTCCACCACGTCTTAGCCCATTTGGGTCCATAAGCCAATAGCGCGGCGATGATCGGAAAGACCATCGCCTCGAATCCCCCAAATGCATTCGGCTGCCCAAATACAGCGTCGGCCCGCACATGATAGGTATCCACAACATTAGCGTGTGGTCCTACCTGGAATAGGAACTGGTAAAAGCCGTACAAGGACAGGAGCGAAGCGATGCCAAACAACGCGATAAGGACTGGTTTCCATGCGCTTTCGTCCAAATCGGCTTGACGGGCGACGGCCACCACGACGATGAAGAACTCGATATACTCCAAAATCTTGATGACCGTGGTGCTGTGCGAGAGCGCCGTCGCCAAGGACAAAATCGAGAGCACCATTAAGAGCACTAACGGACGCCAGAATGGGCTTTTCACAAAGCGGTCCCAGAGCGACTGTCCCGGAGAGCGCACGGTATTCCATAGGAGTCTCCCCGCCATGATAATCGCCATCAGGTCCGAAAGATTCAGATGATGATGGTGAAATGTCAGGCCGAGCGGAAAGGGCGCGCAAATCGCATAGACCGCCAAGGCGGCAGGAAGAGACCGGGCCGTTGCCCAAACGTAGCCAATTAAAATCACCGCCGCGCCTATGGGAGCGGAGACAAACGCTAACACGGTACCGACCGCCATAATGACGGCCGGCCAAATCAACTGGGGCCAATTCATCGGTGACGGTGTCCGCCATTCTTGTCTATTGAGCACCGTATTCTCCTCCTTGAGACACTTGTTGATAAACCTCTCGCGTCAACGCCGCCGCACGTTGCCACGTCAATTGCCGCGCCCATGTCCGGGACCTTTCCGTCCGCGTCCGCACCTCTGGTCCGCCATCCAACACGGCCTCCATGGCCTCGGCAATCGACGCCGGCTCCCGCGGATCGACAACCCAAACAGCGTCCTGGCCTACTTCCGCCAAGGCGCCTTGTTCCGAGGTAACCACGGGAATCCCATCCCACATGGCTTCAATCACCGGCAACCCAAAGCCTTCGTAAAAACTTGGATAGACCAACGCAACCGCATCACGGTACAAGCCAGCCAAAGTATCCTCGGAAACATATTGAAGAAACTTGACCTTCTCTGCAACCCCAAGTTTTTCCGGCAATGCCAGCGTGTCGTCATACATCCAACCGAGCCGACCAGCAATGAGCAAGTCCGGGATGTCCTTTCGACGCTCGTACAGTCGATGGAAGGCTCGTATCAATCCTGCGAAATTTTTCCGCGGTTCGACAGTCCCCACCGCCAAAAAATAGGGACGTGGATAGGCACGTCCTTCGGGTGCTTTCCCTCGCCGTTTCACCCCGTGCCAGATCACGGTAATCCGATTGGGATCGACCTCCAAAATTTCCACCAAATCATCCTTGGTGGATTGGCTGGGAACAATGATGTGATGAGCTCGTTTGACCGATTTTCGCATCAGCATCCGCTTCGCTTGCGCTTTCGATCGGGGAAATACCTCAGGGATGACAAACGCCGCCAGGTCGTGGACCGTCATCACAACGCGCGGCAACGTCCGAACCAATGGGACCTGGTAGTCAGGGAAATGAACCACATCATATCCCTCGCGCACTATAAGCCCCGGCAATACGCCCTGCTCAAACCATAGTCTTTGGCGGCTTGTGCGTAGGTCACGCGCGCGATGAGAGGCAACCCCAGGGATTTCGATGCCAGGCCTCAACCACATGGTGACCTGGTCCTCGGGAAATTGGTGGGTGTAGGCAGCCATCAGCTCACGAACATATTGTCCAATGCCCGAAGCCTCCTGGTCCAAAATAAGTCCATCAACGACCACCTTCACCGCTGGGTCCTCCCTTCGTTTGTGTCAGCGCCATGCGGAATGCCTGGTGGCGTTCCTGGAAACGTCCGGCGGTAATGCCGGCCTTCACCACCCGCGAGCCGTAAAGGCGCAAAAACCAAGCGGCCCGCTGAAACCCTCCTAAATTTTTTCGGGCAAACCGGACATCATTTAAGATAATGTCCTCGGCCACTGGAATACTTCGGTCTCGGGTTCCTCCTTCAGCGGATGAGAGATGGTAGAGCCATGCCTCGGCCGAAAACCAGAGGCGATAGCCGGCTCGTTTAACCCGAAAGGCCACGTCGGTATCTTCGCGATAGGCAGACCGCGTATAGGACTCGTCAAATCCCCCAATATGCTCGAGAACTAATCGCCGAAAGGACATGTTGCAAACCCGGACGCTCTCCGCGTAACCGCTCACTGCCGTTCCGACACCCGGGTCAAGCATTACCAAAAACCCCAGCCATCCCACC
>JAKADW010000135.1 GCA_021820165.1 Bacillota bacterium | reverse complement strand
CGAGAACGGCAACGCCCGTATCCCCTTCCCGCATGATCCCTTCCTGGATGCCGACCTCCGTGTTCCAGCGACACCACTGAAGAACAGCGCTCATACCTCCTCACCCCATCCGTGAAAAATGCCGAACTCGCGATGACCTAAAATCTCCGCCGTGACTTTCTCCCCATTGGCCACGGAGAGAATCTTTCGAAAAAGCGCCCACCCGACTTGCTCCAACGTCTGCACGCCATCGATAATCGTACCCGCGTTGAAATCAATCAGGTCTGGCAACTGCTGCTTTAAGGCCGTGCGCGTGGAGACCTTGATGACCGGCGCAATTGCCGCCCCGGTCGGGGTGCCGCGACCGGTGGTAAAGACCATCACTTGCGCGCCGCCGGCCGCCATGCCGACAAACTGCATCACATCATGCCCCGGCGTATCCATGATGACCAATCCCCCCATTTCGGGGCGCTCCGCATAGTCAATCACGCCGGCGACCGGACTCAGCCCCCCTTTATGCACACATCCCAACGACTTCTCCTCTATGGTGGTAATACCGCCTGCGATGTTGCCGGGAGCTGGCTGGCCGCCCCGAAAGTCAACGCCCATGCGCATGGCTGCCCGCTCGGCGTGCCCCACCGTATCCCAAATCGCGTCATGCACCGTGGGGTCCTTGGCACGGGCGGCTAAAATATGTTCCGCACCAATGAGTTCGGTGGTCTCCGCTAAAATAGAGGTGCCGCCCTGCTCCACCAAACAATCACTGGCGAAGCCTAAACTCGGGTTGGCGGAGAGCCCCGAACAGGCATCTGATCCGCCGCATTCGGTGGCTAAAATCAAGGCGCTTAAGGGTGCCGGTCGGCGCTCAAGACTCTTCGCGAATTTCACATAGTCTTGGGCCGCCTGCTGCGCCACCTCTTCGGCCGAGCGCCGCCCGCCCTCCCGATCGAAAGCCACCAGGCGATAGCGTACGTGGGGTCCAAGTCGAGAAAAAAGCGCCGTCGCCACGGGCTCATCTTCGCTTAAGGCCAACAGCACGGTCGCATAGACATTAGGATGATCGACCCACCCCGCCAGGGTGCGAACGGCGAGCGGGTATCCGGCTAGGGACGGATCCACATCCTGGTGCAATTCCACACTGACGGTGCCCGACACCGCTTTTTGAACCCGTGAGGCACTACTACTAACGGCCGGTGAGAGCGGAAGAATCAACACATGATTGCGTGTGCCTACCCGTCCATCATCACGCCAATACCCCTGAAATTCGTGAACATCCACCGTGTCCTCCAACTCCTTTCACGCGTTTACCCTTACGACAGGGGCGCCTCTACGAAGAATTCGGCGGGAGGCGAGAGAATCCTCTAACGAGTATGAAGCCCGGCGGCCCTTTGACCCACGGCCGATGCGAGACATTGGCTGCTTATCGTCAAAAGTCTTCGTCCGGCGACCTCTGATCTTAGACGCCCCTCGTTCATGAGCCAGTGGTGAAATAGACGTGCGTTGAAGACAGGCCTGAACGCATGCCCGAGGGCGACGTTTCCTCAGATTTCACGAAACCATCGAATCGGTTCCGCGGATCCCGTCAACCGTTCTGCTGGCTTTTTCCGCCCTTCTTTTGATTAAAATTCCTGGACCAAAAACGCATAAAATGAGGAAACCGGTTTTCATCCCGCCGACACACCCCGATATCGTCGCTCGTTTCGAGGGATCGTACGCCCGCTCCTAAAGACGTCACCGAATGAAGATCCTGAGCGTTTTCTCCGTGAAAGATTGATGAGGGAGGCGTGAATGATGAAAGACCATCATCTCCTACGTCCTATGATGCTGGCTTTAACTGCGCTCGTGACGTTAGGGCTGTCCGGTTGCGGTACTACGAGCGCAGCGCCGCCTCGTGGAGTCCCTTCGGTCCCCAAAACCCGCGCTCAGCCGAAGCCTAAAAGGACATCAGCCAAGCCAAGCCCGCATTCCTCGGCACCCCATGCCCCCTGGCCGACGCTAGTATTGCAAAGTCTTGGTCTCATCCAAGGTCATACGGCGGTAGCGCTCATGGGCCCTGCTTCCGTACCCCGGGGCAATAGCGCCAAAGTCTCGTTCTCGGCCTCCCAGTATACGGTCAACGTCTTCCAATGCCCGGCCGCCGACCCTATCAATAGTTCGGCCATCGGCCATGGCCTCTGCGGAGCCATGGCCTCATTCGCCGAAGGTTTTGGGGCCACGCGATATCCGTCTCACGCCGCCGCTCAGGCCGCACTCGCCTATCAACCCCCATCCGGCACCCCGGTGACCATGAGCCTACCGGGAGGCCTCACGGGAAGCCGATGGCGGATTTCGGGCCAAACGGGACCTCACAATACGGCGACGATTGTCTGGCACGAAGGCAATTGGACCCTCGTTGTGTCCGGGGGTCCCCCGGAACAAAGTTCCGCCCTTTTGGTAACCCATCTCCTGCAACACTATCGCTTGCCGCCACACACCGGGCTTCTCACCGTCGACGTCGCGGGTGATGGGCTTCACACTTCGGTGCAGTGGGTGTTGGGATCAACGGTCTATTTTACGAGTGCGATGCACAATCCGGCCCACGCAATCATCATGGCCGCCTCCATCGAGCCTTTTGACAGCAATTCTTAAGCGCGGAAGGTTCATTCCGGCACGCGTTTCTCGCCCAACCACCGATCCACAATCTCATCATGATGGGCGCCCAATTGCGGTGCTGCATTGACCTCGCCGTCCATAGCCCATGGCGAGGCGGGATATGTCAATGTCCCGTAGCGGTCATCATGCGAAACCAACTTAGGCGACTCGCCATGAAACCACGTATCCGTAGCTAAATCTAGACTACGGACAAGTCCTACCACTAATTTCGCTTGCCGGAACCGCTCTACCCAGATCACCCCGGGCTCGGTTATCAATATCCCCTGCAGCGTTTCGTGTAACCGAGCCCTGTCCGCCACGCGCCCGGCATTGGTTGACCAGCTTCCCCCTGTCCATTCGGGATGACCCAAGGTGGTCGCCAACCGACGAAACTCCGGGTCATTAACGGCCCCAAGGATAATGGGTCGGTCGCGGGTGCGAAAGTGCTCGTAGGGCGCAATACTTGGATGGGTCGTGCCCCCAGGGGGATAGGGGGCATGTGCCTTGCTGTGCGCCAGATAGGGGTGTGTCATGATGAGCTCGGCCGTCTCTTGAAGACTTAGCACCACGTGTTGGCCTCTCCCGGTGCGTTCGCGGTTATAGAGCGCGTCCAGAATCCGCGCTACCGCGAAGCTCCCGGTCATCATATCAATCACCGCGATCCCTTGACGCACGGGTTCTCCCGTCCCGGTAATCGCCATGAGACCGGATTCCGCCTCCAGCACCACTTCCAAAGCCGGGTCCTGGGCCCGTGATGAGTCAGCCCGATATCCCCGAATCGACACGTATATCAGCCGCGGCACCTCGCGCCGCAGATCGGCATACCCTAAGCCATATTTCTCTAACGTTCCCGGCCGTAGGTTTTCCAACACGACGTCCGCCCGACGCGCGAGCTCCCAAACCAGGGCACGATCGCCGGCTTCCGTCAAGTCGGCCACGAGACTCTTTTTCCCGCGATTAAACGCCGCGAAGTAGAGGCTCTCTTCCTGGACGAACGGCGGACCCCACTGGCGGGTGATGTCGCCCGCCGGAGGCCGTTCCACCTTGACCACATCTGAGCCCGCATCGGCCAGTAGCATACTCGCGAAGGGACCGGAGAGGACTTGCGTGAAATCTAAAACCCGAAGGCCTCGGAGCCCTTCATACCTAGAGGCCAAGATTCGATAGCACCTCCTGATCATCGTCCAGATGGTCGCCCGCGCGCTCCAACTTGATGCGCCCCTTGTCCAGGATGTAAACGCGCCGCGCCAATCGGAGCGTAAATCGGGCGTTCTGTTCCGCCAACAAGACCCCCACGCCCCGCTCCAGTAACGCTCGAATGTGCTCCCCCACTTGGTAGACAACTTGTGGAGCGAGACCTTCGGTGGGCTCATCCAAGAGGAGAAACGTCGGTTGCACCAATAGTGCCCGCGCCATTTTCAACATTTGGTTTTGTCCTCCGGACAATACCCCCGCTTGCACACCGAGACGTTCCCGTAACCCAGGGAATAGGGACAGGACCTCGTCGATCGCTTGCTGCTTATTGCGCCTTGACCGCGGAACGGATAGCAGGAGGTTTTCTTTGACCGTAAGCCGGGCAAATGAGCGGCGACCCGACGGCACATAGACAATCCCCGCCTCGGCAATGCGATACGCAGGTGTTCCTAATAGGCTCTGACCATCCAGCGTCACCGACCCATTTGCTTTAGCCATTAGCCCAGCAATGGCGCGAAAGGTGGTGGTTTTCCCGACCCCATTGCGCCCTAAAAGGGCGACGCATTCCGCTTCCTTAAGCGACACGGAAATCCCTTGCAGTACGTGACTCTGCCCATAATAGGCGTGTAGGTCCTTGACCTCTAAGGTTTGCATATCACTCCCCCACCCCACCGAGATACGCCCTAATGACCTCAGGGTTTGCCCGAACCTCTGCCGGGTCTCCAGTGGCCAAAATTCGCCCCGCAACCAATACGGTGACGCGATGTGCTAAGCCGAACACCACCTCCATATCGTGTTCGCTCAAGATAATGGTGAGATGTAGCTCGTTCCAGATTTTCTTTAAGAGGTCGACACTCCGTTGGGTTTCGTAGGGTGACATGCCCGAGGTCGGTTCATCGAGCAATAATATCCGCGGAGATGGGGCGAGTGCCATCGCCAATTCAAGGGCTCGCTGATCCCCGTGAGCGAGGATGCCCGCCTGCCGATCGCGATGCTCCGAGAGTCCTACAAGCTCTATAACCTCAGCGGCCCGCTCGGCAATGGACGCATCAGGACGAGTCCAAAATCGCAAAGTTCGGCGGGAATACCCGAGGAGCGCGGTGACCACGTTATCGTACACGGTCATGGACGGAAAGATGTTGGTGGTTTGAAAGGCCCGGGTCATCCCCATCTGGGCGACTTCATGGGCGCGCCGTCCACTGATGACCTCACGGCCTAATACAATCTCGCCATCACTGGGCCGCAAGTGACCAGTAAGCAGATTAAAGAAGGTGGTCTTTCCCGCCCCGTTGGGGCCGATGACGGCACGAATTTCCCCTTCAACGACGGAAAAGTCCACCTGGTCGACCGCCACAAAAGCCCCAAACTTTCGCGTGAGTCCTTTCGTGGTCAGAGCCGTCTGAGTCTCGTTCTCTAATTCTGTCACTCGGATAGCCTCCTCGTCCGCATGGCCTCATCCTCTGGGATTCCCCGACGCCGCCTTTTGACGAATTTCATCAGATCGACGATGCCTCCGCCAAATCCTCGCGGGTAGACGATCACCAGCACCAAGACGACCAGCCCCACCAAAAGTGGCCATTGCGGTGTTAGCGCCCCGACCCACTGCTCCAGCGCAATATAGATGAAGGATCCGATGGCCGGCCCGAGATATAGTCCCATGCCCCCAAGCACGGCCATCAGCACCGGCTCGCCTGATTCCGTCCAGTTCAAGAGAACCGGATCGACCTGTTGCTGATAGACGACATAAAGAACCCCGGCCAAACCACAAATAAGGCCAGCAATCACATAGGCGACCACATGATGCCAGTACACATGGATGCCCACCGCCTCGGCCCGGGTGGGATTTTCGCGGATGGCTGAAAGAGCCATCCCAAAGGACGAGCGGCGCACAAAATAGAGGGCGCCGACGGCTAAAACAATAAAGACTAGGATGAACTCGTAATTCGATACCACGCCGGAAATGGCGTTGGGTACGGAAATACCGGGAATGCCCGTTTCTCCCCCGGTGAGGTGATAAAGTCCACTGGCCACTTCATAGGCCAGTTGTGAGAACCCCAACGTCAAGAGGGCAAAGTAAAGCCGCGACGTTCTTAAGGACACCATCGCCACCAACCCAGCCACCAGAGCCGCTGCCAGCGGCGAGACGACAAAACCCAACCAAAAAGGCACCCCATGGGTCCACAAGATGGCCGCCATATAGGCGCCGAACCCGAAGAATACCGCCTGTCCAAAGCTCAGGAGTCCACTGAACCCGATCAGAAAATTGGTCGCAATGGCAAAAAGGGCGTACACCAACACCGTCTGCGCCAAAAACTCCTGAGCCGGCGGCAAAATGATGGGTACGACCGCTAAGAGAGCGACCAGCGCAATCACGGCAATCAAGGAGGATAGTTTTCGCGGGCGCCCCAG
>JAKADW010000134.1 GCA_021820165.1 Bacillota bacterium | reverse complement strand
AGAAATACGGTTTGCTGACCTTTCATGGCGTGAAAATCCGAGATGGGAATGTGGGATTGTTCACCCAGGTGGCGAACCGTGTGCGGAGCTAGTTGAGTAATTAACAGGGCGCTGGGAGTTTTTGGCGGGTCCAGGTGACTGAGTTGGTTGGTGGCCCATACAGCCGAGCTGCCCGGGTCGTCGAAGCCGCTCGAGGATAGATGGTGCGTGACGCGGATCGCGAGAGGTAGCATCGCCAGCACAATAAGGGCCCACGCGATGATGACCCACCACTTTCTTCTGATCACGAAGTGAATCCAGAGCCTACCCATCAATTACCTCCCATGGATGCATACCGCCAAGAGCCTAGCATATTATGGACCCATTTCAAAGAGGTATCACCTGACGTCGGGGTTGTGTACAATAGGGGATGGCCCCGGGACCGTCGTCAAAGACACTCTTCTGGGGGAAAGGGGTTTCTCACGTGAGTTTAGTACAAAATCCATCGCAACTATCGCGCCGCTATCGGGATGCTATTTTGACCCGGCGCCTTGAGGTAGGTACTACAATTGCCATCGATGAAGAGGCGCGTGACTTAGGGGTCGCCAAATCTTTGCTTTCCCGGGCGCTGCGCTTACTGGTCAATGAAGGGCTTATGGAATGGCAATCCCCGAATGTGGCCGTGGTACGCCCGTTGACTACACAGTCATTGCAGGACATCGGATTTACCATGACGCGGCGCCGGGAGTAGCAGGCATTAAGTGTAGAGTGACGATTTACGGGGCCCGTCGGGAAGTCGATAGAGCTTGAACCAAAGCGCGGAAATAGTGTGCGGCGGGTCCCGAGGCGTCTAGCACAGATCGCTTGAGTTATGGAGTTTTACGATGGCGCGGGCTGCCACTCCCGGGGGACGCCCGCCTAAAAACCGACTAACCCGTTGCCAAACTGGTCGGTATTCTCAAGATACGGTCTCGCTAAACTCATAGATTCTCTCCCCAGACGGAACAGAACGAAATCCGCCGGTAATAAAGCCCCCGCCAAGAGTGGGGACTTGCTAGAATAGAGCGCGCCGAAGTTAGGTCATCAGAACCATTCCCTTGCGTTGCCCAAAACGGAGCAGGTGGTTAGCTTGCCGTAATCCGGCCCTTCAGCTCTTTGGGATTTACGACGTGCGTTCCCGAAACAATAAGTTCCCGCGCTGCAGGGATGCGGTCCCAGACATTCCAATTGAGCACTCCAACCACTCGCCCCTGATCCAAGTAATACAGCACCCCTTCCTCGCCAAAGGTGGTCCAATCTGAAAACACTTCGAGACGGCTATCTAGACGTCCAATGGCTTCGTAGCCAAAAGTAAACATGTCCGAATAGAAAAAGGGGAGGTGGGTATAGTGCTTACCGGCTCCGGCCATGTTTTCACCTGCCAAGCGGCCTTGACTCAGAGCCGCATCTTCATGCTCCAGACGGAGCCGCTCCGACCAAAACGGTAGTTGAAATGACGCCACGTCGCCCGCTGCCCAGACATCTGACGCCGAGGTCTCAAGTCTGGAGTTGACCACAATCCCATCGCTAATCTCCAGATGCGCCTCGGTAGCCAACTCGACATTCGGGGAAATCCCGAGCCCCGCAACCACTACGTCAGCAGTTACGGTCTGCCCGCTACTGGTTTCCAGCAAAAAAATTCGTCCCTGCCGTGACACGGACGCCATCGTGGTCTGCGCCATCAACTCGACCTGGTGTTCGTGATAGGTCCGTTCAATATACTTGGAGAGGTCTCGGGGGAACTTCGTACTTAAGAGATGCTCTTCCGGGAAAATCATGGTGACCTGATGTCCTCTGGTGGCCAAGACTGCAGCGAGCTCGGATCCAATAAAGCCTGCGCCAATCATCGCGACATGACTCTCCGGTTTTAGAGCCTGATACAAACTAAAGTAGTCATCTAACGTGCGATAGTACCGTACGCCAGCATCGGGCCCGGACAGTTTTCGAGGGGATCCTCCTGTAGCCAATAGCAATTTCCCATATTCCCACGTATTCCCCCAGACATCAACGACGGCGTGAGCGTCGGGATTGATCGATAAAATCGGGGTCGCTAAGTGCTCTTCGACCCCGGTGGGCATGCCCTTGGGTTGGCACCAAATGGCTTCAACGCGGTCTTCTAACCATAGCTTTTTGCTCAGGGGCGGGCGATTGTACGCCGGATACCGCTCGCTCGAGAAGACGCCGATAGTGCCCTCCTTGTCGTGTTTACGGATTCCGTTGATGGCAGCACTTGCTGTCATACCGCCGCCGATAATCAGATAGGGGTAATAAATGGCCATCGCCTCCTTAGAAGATTATGCCAAGATCATACCACGGATGTCCCTCGCCGTTGCCACCATGGTTTTTTACGTTCATTGAGGAGTTGTCGCATGGTGGCCACGAGCTGCTCGTCGCGCTTCAAAATGTATAGATCTCGGGCTTCCTCAGCTTGAGTGCGAGCTTGGGCTTCCGATACCAGCTGAGACCGGATGGTCTCGAGTTCATCGCGGAGACCCTCCAGGGCCTGCCGTAAATCGCTCTCAGGAATCTCTGCCTCCACCGCGCTGTCGCCACCATTGTCGTCAGTGGCTACCAGAGTCTCCACGGCTAGATTGTCAGCCCCTTCGGCGGACGAAATCCTACTTCGGATCGCCTCCAGCACCTTTTGGTGCGAGTGGCCTTGGGCGTATAGATCACGAATTTCTAGCAAGAGAGGCAACACCATAGGATCCACGAGATAGGACCGGTTATGGGTTTTTAGGTGTAATTGCTCGCGATATCGTGCCAGGTAGCGACGCACGGTGCGCTCGGGAATGCCGGTTTGTTCTTGGATTTGACTAATTGATAACCACTCGTCCATGGGTTCCACCCCCGTAAATGATGCCATATTATACCAATTACGACGGGATCAGACTAGTCCTTTCATCCGATGTTGGGTGAAATACCATAGCGCGGCAATCGCCGCAAGGGGATCGGGTCCAAGAAAGTGCGCGAGTTCGGCGGCTAGTCCTGCATGACGATTTAAGAGCAGATGGTCTAGCCGAACCCTGGCCTGGTACCTGCGTTGATCCCACCGACTAAAGCCGAGCCGCGGGAACCATTCCGCTACCACATAGCGCTCACTTTGGCGCATTGACGGGATGTCGGTGCTGACATTGGCGCCATGCATCCGATACAGGACCTGGGGCTCCGGCACATAAAGAGCCCGATGGGACTCGGAAAGTAAGGACAACCAGAGAATCCAGTCGTCGGCGCCGGGATACGGCATCGCGTTCGGTATGTTGCGGCAGGATCGATAGGTTGAAAGACGAATGAGCACCTGCGAGGGAGTGACAATATGGTTAAACATCTTTAAGTCAGATAGTTTTAGGGAGGGATGCTTGGTCACGTAGAGAGGTCGCTCGGACCCATCAGGAAACCTTAGCAGCGCATTGGACACCACCCAGCTAAATTCAGGGCGGGACTCGAGGATCTGTACCAGAGTGTCAAGCGATCCGTCTAGCAACACATCATCCTGATCCAAGAACATAATGAATCCATCGGAAAATTGGGATTGACTTGCGCCATAGCGGCGCGCATGCGCCACCCCTTGGTTGGGATTCAATAGATAATAAGAGGAACCGGCGTTACGCGCAATGTCCTCCACGCGTTCGAGCTCGGGACTACCATCCTCTACCACGATGACTTCCACGGGGAGTCCTTGGGCTATGGACGGAATCGACGTGAGAGTCTCTGCCAGATATCGGCGGCCACGGTATACCGGAACCACCACACTAATTCCGACCATCTAGATACTTGCCTCCTCGGAGTGGTGCGACTTGACTATTCCCAGCATACCCGAGGGATTTACTTACGAGTCTCGGAGCTTAGCTGGCCCAGCCATTCCCACTCGCTTTTGGTTAGGGCCCAACCCATGGCCCGGCAATTACCTCTAGCCTGTTGTGGGGAGCTAGCCCCTGGAATTGCAAACATGGTATCCCCGGCCGCGGTGATCACCCAATTGAGAGCGACTTGAGAGACCTCCACTGTGTATTTATCGGCCAGGGTTTGCATGGCGCTAATCAAGGCGGCGGTTCGCTTAAGCACGTGAGGACGGAACATGGGAGCCCATCTCCTAAAGCCTTGAGGGCGGGAATGCCCGGAATGAAACTTCCCCGTAAGCAGGCCCTGGGCCAGCGGTGAATAGGCTATGAGGCTAATGCCTAACTCTTTGGCCTGGTCCACGAGTCCGTTGGTTTCGATTTCACGCTGCAAGAGGTTATAGCGAATCTGGTTTGATGCCAGAGCGTAACCAAAAGTCTTTAGGGTACGGTGAGCCCGCGCCATCTGGGTAGCATTAAAGTTACTAACGCCGATCTGCTGGATGAGTCCCCGTTCTCGTAGCGATGCCATAGCGCGCATTTGGCTTTCGATCGTGGATTGCGAAAACGGTTGGTGAATCTGATAGAGGGCGATGGGCCGCTGTTGCAAAGCCCCCAGCCGCAGGCCAATACTACGTTGTAGGTGGTGCGAGGTGCGCAATAGGGGCCACCACTTGGTAGCAATCGCAGCCTCATCAAATTTGACATGTAAGGCGTCAAGGGCCCTAGCTAATGCCTGTTCGGACCGACCTTGCCCATACGCTTCGGCGGTGTCAAACCAATTTATCCCGCTATCAAGTGCGGCTCTTACCACCGCGGTTATCTGAGTTTGAGACAGTGTGGGCCAGAACTTCCCTATGAGGCCGCGGCCCTGACTAAATTGCCAGGTCCCAAGGCCGATCGGGGACCAATAAGTATTGGACTGGCCTAATCTCCGGAGCTCGAATGTTGGGGTCATACGGTATATTATAATACGTTTTGCCGCTACCCGTCGGGACGATAATTCCGCGGCTTTGGGGCAGGACTTTTGAGGATTCTAAGCGAATTCTATAGAACGCACGGTCGGACAGGGGGACACCAGAGTGGGCAACGTCGTCGAACTTCGTGCGGTATCGTGGCACCGGGGGAGCGACCAAATTCTAAAGGATATAGACTGGACTGTCAGTGTCGGTCAACATTGGGCGTTTTTAGGCCCCAACGGGGCAGGTAAGTCTTCATTGCTCAACATCATCAACGGCTATCAGTGGCCGACTAGTGGTGAGGTTGCAGTCTTGGGCCACCGATTCGGGACAGTAGATTTACGGGAATTGCGCCGTAGCATCGGATGGATTAGCAGTGCCGTCACCGATTGGCTGGCGGCGCATCATGGCGGGGACACGGTCGAGCGTCTTATTTGGGGGGGATCCGAGGGCCGCCTGATGGGCCTTTCGGCCACTTCCGAGACTGTGGCCCGCAAAGCGGATGAGGTCATGGAACGCCTAGGTCTCGATCGTATGGCCCAGCGCCCGCTGGCGCAACTGTCGCAAGGGCAGCGGCAACGGGTACTATTGGCCCGCGCCTGGGTAAGTAATCCGCGCCTCTTGATTTTGGACGAACCGACCCAAGGCCTCGACCTTAGCGGTCGAGAACAATTCCTGGCTGATTTGGGCGAACTGGTCAGCGGTCACGAGAGTCCCACCGTCATTTACGTGACCCACCAAACCGAAGAAATTATGCCGTGGGTGACCCATGCCCTGTTAATCAGGCAAGGCCGCGTAGAGCGGTCGGGGCTCAAAACCGAGGTACTCACTGACCGTGATTTAAGCCAATGTTACGAGGTTCCAGTCCGAATCGAGTGGCATGATGGCCGGCCCTGGATTCGGGTCGCCAGGTCGTCTTAGACGGCGCGTTCAATGCGAATTGTTAGTCGAGCTTGTGGATTTTGGACTGCCTCTAAGTTCTCGAGGATTTCTTGATAAGGAAGCCCATCGTCGATGTGGGCTTTCATCCACGTACGGAGCTGTGCCAGGTGAGTCATGGCGCGTACCACCTCTTTATGCTGAGGTAGGATGGGGATGACCACATTCGTCTCGCTAGCCTTATCGTCTACCAGGACAAACGCCGCAAGGATCGGGGACAGCGTACTCACCTCCACTGGTACTATCGCTAAGATGAGTGTAACGATTCGTGACGACTCTAGCAAGACGGGAGAAGCACCGTCGTACCCAGGCAGTCGTGGTCGACGGCTCTATGGTGAAGATTCCGTGGCGCTACGAGCGCTGGCCCATAGAGAATGTTGGTGTCAAGAAATTCAACACTCATGTGGTTCGTCCTGGAATAGCGGGAACGACCTGTAGTACCTAACGGCTGAACCTCCCTACGGATAAATCCGGGGGGGTCTATTCGCGAATTCCGGCAACCTCTTCCTGGCTCTCACA
>JAKADW010000133.1 GCA_021820165.1 Bacillota bacterium | reverse complement strand
GCTCCGGCACCTGGAGAATCCGTCGCTTTATGTTCCCGTCGACATTTCTTCGGCGAGCCTGGAGATTTCGGTAAACCGTATCCGAAGGACCTTTCCCACCCTCGCTATTGAGCCTGTGGCGTGCGATTTTTCTGAGGGTCTGCCGTGGCCGTCGGACATGCATCCTCAGCGACGCTGTCTCATCTTTTTCGGCTCAACCATTGGCAACATGGAGCCGCATGAAGCCGAGCATTGGCTGGCTCGCATGCGTAAGGCCTTGGATGCTGGGGAACGCTTTCTCATTGGGGTCGACCTAAAAAAGGATCCTGCCATCCTTGACCGGGCTTACAATGATGCCGCGGGGGTGACGGCGGAGTTTAACCGCAACGCCTTAAGACACCTAAACGAAGCTCTTGGGACCACATTCGATGTGGACATGTGGCAACACGAGGCCTCCTATAATCCCCAGCGCGGACGGGTGGAAATGTACCTGGTTGCGACTCGAACGGAGAGGGTGCGGATTTGTGGCGAGCTTTTGACATTTTATTCCGGAGACCGAATCCACACCGAGAGCTCCTACAAATATCATATCGATGAGTTTATGAAGATGGCGCGGCATGCAGGGTATGAAACGGACTGGGTGTGGACAGACGACAGTGGTTGGTTCAGCCTTCATGGTCTTCGTGCCATTTGAGTGTTGTTTTCAGCACTGGTGGTATGGTGTTATTCCGGCGCACGGGATCTGGAATCCCCGATTCAGATAAGGAGGCGTTATCAACGAGTACGCTTGAACTGAAGCCAGCGCGAACGGCGCTGGTGGTAATAGATCTACAACAAGGAATTACCGCGCTCCCGACCGAACCTCGTTCGTCCGAGGAAGTTATCGCCAATGCGTCGCGACTGGCGGAGGCTGTCCGAAATGCGGGTGGGTTGGTGGTATTAGTCCATGTCGGGCCGTCTCCTGAGGGCCGGGACGCCTTAAGTCCCCTGACCGACAATCCGCCAGTCGAGCGGGGAAAGCCCCCGGAAGGCTGGGACCAAATTGTCCCTCAAATGGGACCTAAGCCGGGAGACCACGTGGTCAGAAAGCGGCAGTGGGGCGCTTTTTACGGGACCGATCTTGACCTCCAACGTCGTCGTCGTCGCATTGACACCATTTTTATGACGGGAATACCCACAAACATTGGCGTGGAAAGTACGGCGCGCGATGCTTATGAGCGTGGCTACCAGCAGATCTTCGTGGAGGATGCCATGGCCGACCTGTCTGGAGAGGCCCACACATTCTCGCTCGAGCACGTGCTGAGACGTATTGGCCGGATTCGGACGACCGCTGAGGTTATCGATGCGTTAAAGAGGTAGTGAACGTGAGGGACACGGCCTCGCGACGGCTTGTCTCCTACCTATGTTGCAACGGGGTATCGTGACTCGTTGTGGTGACGAGAGGATACGCTATTGAAAACGAGGGTTGGGGCCTTGAGTGGGGGGACAGACGAGGATGCAGGACGCGATAGGGCGGGTGTCGGCGGGGCGCCGGTCGCGCGTGTCCAAAGTTCCCGAGATAACCATTTACTTTTGGATTGCCAAGCTCTTGACGACGGCTATGGGCGAGGCCACCTCAGATTTCTTCGTCTATCATATGAACCCGTATTTGGCGGTGATCATGGGTGCCATCGTGTGGGCGCTTGCCATGTGGCTGCAATTTCGAGCAAAACGCTATTATGCGCCATTGTACTGGTTTGCGGTGACGATGGTGGCAGTGTTTGGCACCATGGTGGCGGATGCCACCCACGTGGCCTTAGGAGTACCGTACTACGCTTCAAGCACTGCCTTCGCCATGATTTTGGCGGGGGTCATTATTGCCTGGTATAGCTCCGAGCGCACCTTATCCATTCATAGTATTTATACGCCACGCCGTGAGTTTTTCTACTGGGCGACCATTCTTTCCACCTTTGCTTTGGGCACCGCGACCGGCGACATGACGGCGACTACGTTGCACTTAGGATACCTGGTATCGGGCATTTTGTTCACGGTGCTCTTTTTTGTTCCCTTTATCCTCAAGCGGACCATCGGCTTGAACGGGATCGCAGCTTTCTGGATTTCCTACATCTTAACCAGACCCCTCGGAGCATCCTTCGCCGACTACTTTGGTATGCCGAAGAGTTTCGGTGGGCTGGGTTACGGGAAAGGGCCGGTGGCCCTCCTTCTCACGGGAGCGATCATTGTTGTGGTGGGTTTCCTGACGGTGACTCGTTTGGATGTGCAGCAAAATACTGGTCGGCGGTAGCCACCGGCACCGGACACGCCGAAAGCGTAAGTACGCGCACTGCGCTAGTTGGCCAAGGCCTTTTTTGGCCATGTTAGTAAATCCCTAGGGCGCTTCCGGCGGGTGCTGTTCCTCAGATTGGGGAAGGTGTTACCTATGGTAGGCGTTACCCTCCCGCACGGGTTCGGCGCGCACACCCGTGTCAGGCGTGTGTCGTGTGTTCGTCCGCTTTTTGGGTGCCTCATGATATGGTAAGGCCCGCTGGAGGCATGCTATCACTCGATGGCCAAATGTGGAGACGGTAGAATGCTGACTTCATGACGGCCGAACGACATCGCCCTCCATTTCTATCACCGCTGGGCAGTTGAATGGTACCAGCAAGAATGCCATAGACATCATCAAGCAAAATAGCTGGCCGTCCCCTCAACACAGGAAGGCTTCCACAGCCACGCCTTCTGCTGCGCAACGTTCGGACAGGAAGGCGATCGGGGCGTGGGCTCTCGCTATTTCGGGGATTCTGATAAACGTCTGCATTGTCGTGGCCGTGCCGGCCAGTGTTTGGCCAAGATATTCCTCCCCCAGATGAATGTGCCACCACGCGGTTGCATAGGGTTTGGCAATGGCGTGGCCGGGGGTGATGTGCATGCGAAAATCAACCAGGCTTCGTCCGGGCCTCGTAGACGCTCTCATTGTCGCGGTGCCTAGTGTATTCCTGGCCTGGTGTTTAATCTCTGACCACGAAGTCGCCTGTGTGGTCGTCGCTCTGATGATGCCGATCGTCGTTCCCGTTTTTAGACGACGAACTGATCGCACCTACCCCGATCTCACCATGGGCTACATGGTTGGAGGTACGGTGGGCGGACTCATCGGGGGAATTCTTGTGCGGCTATTTTGCGTGCCAGCATCCATGATGCCCATAATGATGTGCAGCATGGCTGGCATGGTGGGGGGAACCGTTGCCGGCTGGGGAAGTGGCTGACGAAGTTGACGAGTCTGCTCTCCCCTGAGGTAGGCCCGAAGGTGCTGTCTCTCCAAGGTTTCCGATGGCCGCTTACTTCTCTCGTGTCTTTTTGCCACTCAAGCGGTAGATTGCTCATCCGACGAAGGTCACGGCTGGGCTTCTACCGGTTCAATCTCCTCGGCGTGTTTAACCTTCAATAGATTTGCACACACTCCATGTAATGGGGTACGATACTTATAGGGAGTATGAGTAGGAAGGATCGATTATGTACCAATACGAACAGGACAAAGAGAAACTGATCGCACGGCTCAAACGGGCCGAAGGGCAGGTCAAAGGCGTGATGCGCATGGTGGAGGAAGGGCGCTATTGCCCGGATATTCTTCAGCAGGTGGCAGCCGTTACAGCAGCTATGGATGAAGTGTCGCTGATTTTGTTACGCTCTCACATTAATGGGTGCGTCAAGGACGCCATTGAACAGCATCAGGGCGACGAGCCTATTGAGGACCTCATTGCGGTGGTGCGTAAAGTCATCCGCCGATAGGAGGGATTTTCGTGGCTGAGTTAGCGGAACAAGAGGACCGCAATGGGCCGGCCGAGGTTCAGCTAGATATCGCCGGCATGACCTGCGCTAGTTGTGTGCATCATGTTGAGAAGGCCTTGGAGAAGGTTCCGGGGGTTGACGGTGCGGACGTGAACTTGGCTTTGGAGAAAGCGCGGGTCACCTTCGACCCCGCCGTTGTGGGCACGACCGACTTCGTTCGTGCCGTATCCCAGGCGGGATATCAGGTGCGCATGGACTCCGTAAGTTTTGCGGTCGAAGGGCTCGAGGAGGCTCCGGTTCGCGACCGAGCGGAACGAGCGCTGAAGGCTGTGTCGGGGGTCATACGGGTGAAGAGCAATGCCGCCAAGGGGACTTTAAGCGTGGAAACCGCCCGAGGCGTGACGGAACGCGGTGTTCTTTTGGCGGCGTTGCAAGGGGCAGGGCTCTCGGCGACTCTCAATTCCGATGACGGCGCGGTGGATGCCCGTTTGCAGGAAGCGCACCAGGCTAAGGTCCGCTTGGCGGTTTCCATTTTATTCACCCTCCCGCTTTGGGCGGCCATGGTCAAAATATTTGTTGGGGTCGGGCCCCGATGGTGGACCAATCCGTGGATTGAGTTGGCAGCGGCGACGATTGTCCAGTGGGGCCCCGGATATTCTTTCACGAAGCGGGCATGGCTCAATGTTCGGCATGGAAACGCCAACATGGATGTGCTGGTCGCCACTGGCACTCTCGCCGCCTGGACGGTATCAGTCTACGGGGTATTGGCCCATGCGCCGCTCTACTTTGACACCTCTGCCACGGTCATTACTTTGATCCTGGTGGGAAAATACTTGGAGGCGGTGGCCAAGGGCAAAACCTCGGAAGCCATTCGAGAGCTCCTGGCACTTCGACCCAAGACCACCCGATTGGTGACCGCCGAGGGTGAAATGGTGGAAGTGCCAGTGGAGTCGGTGACGGTGGGCCAGCGGCTCGAAATTCGTACCGGGGATCGCATCCCCGTCGATGGGCGGGTCGTGAGCGGACAAGGGCTCTTGGATGAATCGATGCTCACCGGTGAGCCGGAGTGGCAAACCAAGTCGGTGGGAGCAGAGGTGGCGGCGGGGACCGTGCACCGCGGAGACCGGGCTTTTCAAATGGAAACTATTCGCGTCGGCAAAGACACCGTGCTCGCTCATATTGTTGAGGCTGTCGAGGAGGCGCAAGCGGCCAAGGCCCCGATTCAGCAGTTTGCCGATCGCGTTGCCAATGTGTTTGTCCCTATCGTCTTAGGGATTGCGTTGGTGACCTTTGTGGGGACGGGATTGGTCACGGGAGACTACCGCGCCGCTCTTCTACGCGCCGTGGCGGTTTTGGTCGTGGCTTGCCCGTGCTCGTTGGGGTTAGCCACCCCAACGGCGGTAATGGTGGGAAGCGGCATCGGGGCCAGGCGGGGGGTGCTGTTCCGGAATGGCGAGGCGCTCGAACGGGTGGCGAAAGTCAACGTGGTGGCGCTGGACAAAACCGGCACCATTACCGAAGGGCATCCGGAAGTGGAACGTGTTGTCACGAATGGAGATGCCGAAACGGATGACGTTTTGGGAATGGCCAAGGGTTTAGAGGCGAGTTCGGCCCATCCCCTAGCGCGGGCCGTCCTGAAGGCTGGGGAATCTACCCGGGCCTTGCCGGTGGAAGATGTGTACACCGAAGAAGGCCTGGGCATGGCCGGATTTCTTGATGGTCAGCAGGTTCTCTTAGGTAACGCAAAATTGATGGCCAATTACGGGGTTGATTTGCCGAGGTCATTGGCTACATCATTAGACTCGGAGGCTGAGGCCGGTCGCACTGTGGTGTGGGTGGCCGAAAACGAGCGGGTCATCGGTGCGCTCGTCATTGCTGACCGGATTCGCGCGGATGCGCGTGAGGCGGTGGCGGCGCTGCGTCAGCGAGGCGTTGAGACGGTGATGCTCACCGGAGATCGCCAGCCGACCGCCGTGCGGGTGGCCGAAGAGGTGGGCATTTCAGAGGTCCATGCGGAACTCTCCCCAAAAGATAAGGCTACGTTTGTGGCCGAAAAGGAAGAGATCGGAAAGTATATAGCGATGGTTGGAGATGGCATTAACGACGCTCCCGCATTGGCCCGCGCATCCGTCGGGATGGCGGTCGCGAGCGGGAGCGATGTAGCCACGGAAACGGCCGAAGTGACGCTTATGCGCTCAGAAGTGGGTGCGGTTCTTCAAGCCTTGACGATCGGTCAAAAGACCCTTGCCAAGATACGACAGAACCTCTTCTGGGCGCTGTTTTACAACGTGTTAATGATTCCCTTGGCCGCGTTCGGCGTGTTGTCGCCGATGATCGCGGGAGCGGCAATGGCCTTCAGCTCGGTCACGGTGGTCACAAACTCGTTGCTCTTGAAATTTTCCGTGAAGAATCCTGTAATGAAGTGTCAGGACCGTTTTTAGGATTTGAGTAAAGAATGGCCCCTCTGATAGGGTTGGAGTATCGACACAACAACCGAATTCAGGGGGGCACAGTTAAATGGCTAAGCACAG
>JAKADW010000132.1 GCA_021820165.1 Bacillota bacterium | reverse complement strand
GGGGTGAAACGACCGCCACCCGTTCTGACGGAGTCATTTCTTCACCGGCAATAAGATTTTTTGCGTCAGTCACGTAGGTCTCCTCCTTATATCCAGTTACTTACTGAGCCGTGTTCTCCCCCAATGCCGCGACAATGCGGTCGACATCGTACACCGCCCCGGCCCATGGTCCGCCGCTAACGGATTGCAACGCCGCCCAAAGCCTGGTGTCATCCGGCAAGTTCTGGTCCGGCCGCATATGCGGGTTTAAGGGTCGCGCTCGTAGAACCTCCGCCCCCTCGTCGGGGGAGAGAAGCTTTTCGACACGCCCAACAAAATTGAGGGACCCATCCCCTGTCGCGGGGTTAATAACAATATCAATCAGGTCGCCATCTTGGACTTTACCGATGGGGCCGTTGGCCAGACCTTCCGGACTCACATGACCAATACAGGCGCCGGTAGACACGCCGGAAAATCGGGCATCGGTGATTAGGGCGACATGTTTCCCGAAGGGTAGGTAGCGAAGCGCCGATGTCAGTTGGTACGTCTCTTCCATTCCTGTGCCCATCGGCCCCCGGCCCGCCAGGATCATCACGTCCTTCGCCTGAATCAGTCCCTCTTTGATGGCCCGGATGGCCTCGGATTCTTCCGTGAAGACGCGAGCGGGCCCACGATGGCGGTATACGCCGTCCGCGTCTAATACCGTCGGATCAATGGCTGTCGATTTAATGACCGCCCCATCCGGAGCCAAATTGCCGACGGGAAATGTGAGCGTCATCCCAAGACCCGCCGCCCGTGCCCGGTCCGGGGAGAAAATCACGTCATCGGGATTGACGCTGTCTTGCGTCTTCAGATGTTGTCGCACCTTGATACGCCGTTCTGAGGATTGCCACCAATCCAGCACCTCCCCCAAGGTGGTCCCCGACACCGTCTTGACAGCGGTGTCAAGAAGTCCCAGCTTGCGAAGGTGCAACATCACCTCCGGCACCCCGCCGGCCAAATAGGCAAAGACGGTGGGATGCGGCACGGGCCCATTCGGCAGCACGCTGACCAAACGGGGAACCTCACGGTTGACATGCCGCCAGTCGTCCACCGTGGGGATCCGGCGCCCGGCGGAATGGGCAATGGCGGGGAGATGTAACAGAAGGTTGGTGGAGCCGCCGAAGGCCGCATGGAGAACCATGGCATTCCCGATGGCGGCGTCGGTGAGAACGTCCTCCATCCCCCATCCCGCGGCCATTAAGTGCCCAAGAGCTCGGGCCGAATCGCGCGCCATAGCCTCCCATAAGGAGGACCCCGAGGGGACGAGGGCTGAATGCGGCAGCGCCATGCCGAGCGCCTCGGCGACAACTTGCGAGGTCGCGGCGGTCCCGAGAAATTGGCAACCACCACCGGGTGAGGCACACGCCCGGCATCCCATGGCCGCGGCATGCTCGAGACTAATTTCCCCATGTGCAAACCGCGCCCCGATGGTTTGGACTTTGGCGGCATCCTCCCCATCTTCCGCAACTAGCGTCACTCCACCGGGCACTAAAATCCCCGGCAAGCGTTGAAGGGAGGCCAAAGCCATCATCATGGCGGGTAACCCCTTGTCACACGTCGCGACCCCCATGACCGCCTTCCGTCGGGGTAGGGAGCGAATCAAGCGGCGCATCACTAAAGAGGCATCATTGCGGTAGGGAAGCGAGTCAAACATCCCAGGCGTGCCTTGGGTACGCCCATCACACGGATCGCTCACGAAGGCGGCATACGGCATGAGCCCCAGATCCCGAAACTGTTCCGCCGCCCGCTGAACGAGCCGGCTAATCTCCCAATGGCCCGTATGATAGCCGAGGGCGAGCGGCTCCCCGGCTTCATCGCGCATCCCGCCTTGCGTGCTCAAAATGAGCACCGCCTCTTGAAGCACCTGGTCCGGACGCCATCCCATACCGACATTCTGGCTGAGCCCGAACAAATCACCGCTGGGCCATTGACGGAGCATCTCTTCCGAAAGCGGCAAGCGCCCCGACGGTCCTGGTGCCCGTGTCGCCACCGCATACGGATGCTGATCCTCCAACAAGGACCGTAACCGGTCATGGCTTTCCATCATCACACCCCCTGTCAGCGTTCAACCCAACGCCCGTCGATCATCTCCCGCACCTCCGCCCAATAGGGGTACCCCTCCCAATCGCCCGGATGGGCCACCGAAAAGGCGCCCACCACTGATCCGAGCGTGAGACTTTCCGGCCAACCCAAGCCCTTGAGACGCCCGGCCAATACCCCGGCGGAAAATCCATCGCCGGCCCCCACGGGGTCCAGGACCTGACTCGTAGGCCAGGCGGGGACCTTAGCCAGAAGGCGTCCACCAAGCTCCGCCCAGGCTCCCTGATCGCCATCCGTCACCACCAGGACCTGTTGATCTCCTAAAACGCCTTGGGCTATTAACGCCGCACTGGCATCCGATCCCCATAGGGCCAGGAGTTCACTGCGCGAGGCAAAAACGAGATCGGCGTGCGCCATGGCATCCGCGAGTGTCTGGCGCCACCGGTCGGGATCCCCGAGCCGCCAGCGAATGTTGAGATCCAAAGACGCCCCTCCCCAGTGACCCGAGGTACGCCACCACTTCAGCAGGCGCTCCCGAAGGCCCTCATCAATCATGAGGGTAATACCGGACACATGAAGCCGGGCACCGTCCAGTTGCGGCGGCAATCGCGCTGGCGGCTCCCAGTCATGCATGGCCGTGTGTTCCCGATAGTAAAAGACCCGTGGCTCCGGCTTCAGCCCAAACCATTCCTTCATCATGAGTCCGGTCGGATGGGCGTTTTGGGTCAGCAAGTCCACGTGGACCCCTTCAGCCAAAAGGGCATGAACCACGGCGTTTCCCGCCGGATCTGTCCCCACCGCACCCCCGAACCAGACCGGGATGCCCAGCCGCGCCAAAGCGATGGCCACATTGCATTCCGACCCAGCGATGCCAAAGGTCATGGGGGTGCCCAGGCCAATTCGTCCTCGTTTTTCCGGAGTGAGTAGCCCTAATGGCTCCCCCGTCGTCACAATCGGCGTCACGCTCCGGCCCCCTGTAGCGTCTGCACGGCCACGCTCAGATCATCCACGTTGAAAAGAGCGCTTCCCATCCCCACCGCCACGGCTCCGGCCTGAATCCACTCGTCGGCCGTCTCCCAGCTAATTCCACCCGTAGGGACCCAACGGATGCCCGGAAACGGTTCATGAAGCGCCCGCATATGGGAAACGCCCCCGGTTGTCGCCGGAAAGAGCTTCAAGAGCGTTAATGCCTCGTCGAGCGCCCGCGCCACCTCGTCCGCCGTCAATACCCCGGGGAGATAGGGGACGCGGGATCGTCGGGATACCTCAGCCACCTGGTGCGAAAGGTTCGGGGCCAGGAGAAATTGGGCGCCTGCATCCACCGCTTCGTGCGCCATATCTTCATTTAAGATGGTGCCCGCCCCGACCGTGAGGTCAGGCCGATCGCGGAGCGTTTTTAGCACCTGGGCTGCGTTGGGCGTCGTCCAGGCGATTTCCAGGAGAGAAAGTCCCGCCTCGATGATGGTCTTCGCCCGCCCGAAAGCGAGGTCCGCACTCGCGGCCCGGATCACCGGCAAGATACGGGATGTTCCTAAGAGTTGGATTAGCTGAGATTCAGTCATTGGCATTCTCCTGAGGTGAAGCACTGCTTGGGCTCGGCGCCGTAATCAGGGCATTCAAAGACCCGGACTTGAGTCCCTCGAGATCCAGGGACACGAACTGATACCCCACCTGTTTAAGGGCCCGGAGAATCGTGTCCCGTTCCCTTAATACCCAGCTAAGGTCCTCAATGGGAACCTCGATGCGCGCCAATGGGCCGTGGTGGCGAACCCGGACCTGGCGAAACCCTAAATGATGCAACGCATCTTCGGCCGCTTCCACCTGTTGCAACCGTTCGACGGTAACGGGGGTGTGATAGGGAATGCGCGAGGAGAGACAGGGTGAGGCCGGCTTATCCCAGTTGGATAACCCCCAAGCACGCGCCAATCGACGCACGCTGTCCTTGCCCAAGCCAGCCTCTTTCAGGGGACTCACCACCTGATGCTCTTGCCCCGCTTTGAGACCGGGCCGAAAATCCCCTAAATCATCCTGGTTAAATCCATCCATCACGACCGAAAACCCGCGTTGATTCCGGATCTCGTCCAGCACCCCATAAAGCTCGGATTTACAGAAGTAGCAACGGGTGCCATCATTGGCCTGGTAGCGCGCATCTGCTAATTCATGGGTAGGCACGGCCAGCCAAGGAAATCCCGTTTCCTCGGCAATCCGTTGGGCCGACTCCAGTTCCGAACGGGCCACGCTTGGAGAATCTCCGGTGACGGCCAACATTCGCTCACCGAGTGCTCGATGGGCGGCCACCGCCACCACGGTGGAATCCACCCCGCCGGAATAGGCGATGACTGCTGACGGGTAGCGCCGGATTACTGGCATCAAAAGAGCTTCCTCGCTTGATACATTCAGGGCCGGTGCGTCCCCCGGACCTACCGCCCTATTCATCACGGCTCTCAACAAACTGGTTGGTGAGTTCCCCCACCCTAGAAATGGACACCTTGACGACGTCCCCGTCTTCAATCCACCGCCGCTTGTCCTCGGGTAATCCTAAAATTACGCCCTCAGGCGTACCGGTAAAAATAACATCGCCGGGTTCCAAGGGCCATACGGACGCCAAGTGGCTAATAATCGTCTGACAGGAGAAAATCATGTCCTCCGTATGGGAGTCTTGGGAGAGAACCCCATTACGCCAGAGTTGAATGGCAAGTCCCCCCGGATCGGCGATGTCGTCCCGCGTGGTAAGCCACCGTCCCAAGGGTGCAAAACCCGGAGAGGATTTTCCCAATAGCCACTGGCTGGTTAACCGCTGCAGATCGCGAGCGGACACATCGTTCCCAACCGTATAGCCGGCCACATAATTGAGACTGTCCTCGGGCGACACCCGGTACGCCCGCCGTCCCATGACCATGACTAATTCGGCTTCGTAATCCAACTGCCGCGTTGCCCGGGGGATGGCGATCGTGTCGCCATCGGCGGCAATGGTCGAGGGAAATTTATTGAACACCACCGGCACCGTCGGGATGTCCGCTCCCGTTTCCCGCGCATGCCGACGATAGTTTAATCCGATGCACAACACTTTGGAGGGAGCGGCCACCGATGGCCGCCAACGAAGATTTGCGAAGGCCACACTCTCGGAGGCCTCTTCGACCAATTCCTTTCGCCCGGCGTCATCCATCAGTTTGTCAAGAAGATCATCGGTGCATGAATATTTTTCCGGCAACAGACGACATTCCCCATCGTCCCCCACCCTTAGCGCCGCCCGTGGCTGCCCTTGGTACCACACATTGCCGACCCGCATGTCATCCACCCTTTCTCATCAAGACTCTAGCTCATTTGCAAAAGTATCTTCGGAAACGGTGCCGGGCCATCTGCCTGCTCCTGAAAGGCTTGAGCCCCCTCTGTAATCGAGCGAATGTCCAGCCATGATGCCGAGGGCGTCAAGGCGCCCGCGTTCATCCAGCTGACCGCCTCCTCAAATTCCTGGTCGTTGTAACAAAAAGACCCCACAATCTCAAATTCGTCGCGGACAATCCCATTGCCCGGAAGCACGGCATCCTTTTCGTGAAGTCCGAGAAAGACCACGCGCCCACCACGCCGTAGCATTTTTAGGGCATCGCTTCTGGTGACACGTAGGCCCACGGCATCAATGACCCGATCGAAGCCCCGGGCCTCCAGCTTTCGCGCCGCATCCACGGCACCATCCTTCGAGGCGTCCACCGCAATATCGGCCCCAAACGACGCGACATGCCCTAAACGCTGGGCATTCGTGTCCGCGATCACCACCCGGCGGGCGCCTCGGCGGTGCGCGACCCAGGCGCTCAGAAGACCAATAATCCCGGCTCCTAGGACTAACATGACATGGTCTGGCTGCACTTGCGCTTGGTTGACTGCCCGGATGGCACAGGCCAACGGCTCGACTAACGCCCCTTGGATGGGATCGGATATCGCATAACATTGATCCAGGGGAACGGCGAAGCGACTCGCGAAAGCTCCGGGAAAGTCAACGCCAATCAGGCGGCGCTGACGACAATATTGCCGTTGACCGCTCCGACAGTCCTCGCAAGAGCCACAGGTCACCAACGGATTGACGGTAACCAAATCACCCGCTTTGAGGTTTCGGTGCGGCACATCCTCCTCCAGACGTCCCGCGAATTCATGTCCCATCACCAAGGGCGGAACTCGCAATTCGTTCTCTCCAAGATAGGCCGAGACTTCCGAACCACAAATTCCTACCGTCTCCGTGCGAAGAC
>JAKADW010000131.1 GCA_021820165.1 Bacillota bacterium | reverse complement strand
CCGGAAAGAAGAGGATAGTGTGGAAATCGTCGAAGGGATTGTGGCGGTGGCTCTCGCGTTAGGGCTGGTGCGTGGGCTATTTCGGGTCGTCCCCCAAGGATCCCTGGGTTTGGTCTTGCGCATGGGACGGTTTCGCCGCGAAGCTATGCCCGGACTGGTCATTAAAGTTCCGGTGGTGGATGCGTTGCAACTGGTGAGCACGAAATCTGTCACCGTCAACCTCGCGCCCGAGCCCGTCATCACCGCCGACAACGTATCACCCGTCATTGATGCCTATTTCATCTACCAGGTGGTGGATGCGAAATCGTTCGCCTTTGAAATTCAAAATCCTGAGCTTGCGATTCGGAACATCGTCTCCTCGACACTCCGCTCCGAGGTGGGACAGCGCAAATTAGCTGACGTGATGACACACCGGGAACAAATCAACGCCAAACTGCGGCAGGAGCTAGACGAAGCCACAGGCAACTGGGGCATCCGCATCGTGCAGGCCTCCATCCGCCAGGTCGATTTGCCGAAAGAGATGCAACAAGCCATGGAAGCGCAGAAAAAGGCGGATGCCAACAAACTAGCCGCGATTGAGCAGGCGCAAGGCGCTAAAGAAGCGGCCATTCTGGAATCCGAAGGGGCCCGGCAGGCGGCCATTGCCAAAGCCGAAGGGGAGAAACAAGCCATGCTTTTACGCGCCGAAGCCACCCGCCAAACTCGTGCTATGGAGGCTGAAGGGGAAGCCCTGGCCATCGAGCGCCTCGCCCGAGCTCAGGCGGAGGCTGTCCAAGTGGTCAACCAAGCCACCTTGGCGTTAGCCCAGGATGACAATGGGCCATGGAGCGAGGAGCGCATGCGCACCGTCTTGCAATTAAAGCAGATGGAAACATTGGCCGCCATCGGCCAATCCCCCTCCACCAAAATTCTCTTGCCGAGTGATCTTCAGAATTTAGCCGGCATCGTGAGCGCCATTCAGGGCCTGCGCGACTAAAGAAGAGAAACGGCCCCCAATAAGTTCGGGGGCCGTTCTTATGTTTCCGTTAGATGTGGTACTTGGCCAACCGCTGGTTAACCTCGTCCCAGTCCACGTTCTTCATGAAGGCGTCCAGATAGGGCGCGCGCTTGACACCATAGTCGATGCCATAGGCGTGCTCGTACACGTCCAAAATCAACAGCGGGTACGCACCCCACGGCACACCCACGTTGTGCGCGTCCTGGCCGTAGATGTGGAGCTTGCCGTCGTCTAAGTCGTAGGCGAGCACCACCCAACCACGCACGGCCAAGCCGGTGGCCTTGAACTCGGTCTCGAACTTCTCATAGGAGCCAAAGTCACGGTCGATTAACTCTTTGATGCGTCCGGTGGCGGAACCGCCTCTGCCTCCGAGGTTGTCGAAGTACCATTCGTGCAGTTTGGTTCCGTTGAGGCAAAAGACCTCCTCCGTCTTTAACCCCCGGAGTTCGCTGTACGATTGGTTGGCGGCTGCGTAGTCAACCGTCTCCATCTTGCTACGGATCTCATTGAGCTTGTTGACGTATCCCTTATAGAGAATCCCGTAATGCTGGTCGATTTCTTCCTTGCTAATGCCGTCCATCGTCAAGGTGGACTGCTTCAAATCCTTGAAATCGCGCTTTTCCGCCATGTCGCAACCTCCCCCATCAATTTGTGGGAATGTCCCACGCCCAGTATAACGAACCTCCGCCACGGCGAAAAGGGATCTGGGAATTCGTGGATGGGGCGGAAAATGCCCGAACACTGGACACCATCTTAATAACCGGGCAAAATATAATGAGAGGAGTGTGGGTGCGAATGCGCCCCGAAGGAGGAAGCTATGCCGTTCTTGCGTTCTTGGGGTTATGCACCCAATCGACCCATTACACCGAACCAGGAGCATCGGCTAAACGAACTAGTCGATCAATACCACGCAGTACAACAACATAATTTTGTGGACGAATTAGACATCACCGAAGCCGTGCTGGGGGAAGGTCGGCCCTTCAGCGAGCTCACGGTGGACCAGGCCAACCGGGTAGCCGCCCATTTGAACGTGCGCATCGCCCTCCACACCTATTTCAAAGAGGCGTTGCCCGACCCGGCTCCTGATTTTGCCCACGAAGTGACGTGGCTGAATCAGGACCGGCAGCTCTTGGATCGCGTGATTGCCCGGGCTGGGTGGGACACGGGCGAGTATTTCTTGTCCCCGCATCCCCTGGATAATCCCCAGTAATGGAAAGAAAGCCGCGGCTCTTGGTCGTGGATGACGAAGAGTCCATCCGGGATTTGTTAACGATTGGCTTGGGTCATCGCGGTTTCGAAGTCCAAACCGCTCCCAATGCAGCCGAGGCACTGGAAATGGTGGGCACCTTTCAACCACATGCCGCCGTCGTCGACGTGATGATGCCGGGTGAGGACGGGTTTCAATTAGCCCGGCGTCTTCGGCAAGATCCGAACCTCTATATCGTGATGCTGACGGCCAAAGATGCCGTCTCCGACCGGGTACAAGGGCTCGATGACGGAGCCGATGACTACGTCATCAAGCCCTTCGACTTTGATGAATTGGTGGCGCGCATCAATGCCGGCTTGCGTCGTATTCAAAGGGACGAGCCTACCCGTTGGACCTTTCAAGGCGTGGCCATGGATGATATGAGCCATCGGGTCACGGTAGAGGGCCAGATTGTGCAGTTGACCGCCAAAGAATACGAGCTCCTCCGTTATCTCTTATTAAATCCGGGCCGAGTCCTGTCCAAGGCCCAGATTCTCCAGCATGTCTGGGGGTATGATTTCCCCGGCGATGACAATCTGGTTGAAGTGCATGTTTCGTCCCTTCGCGAAAAAATTAACGACCGCTCCAAGACCGTCATCCAAACGGTGCGCGGCTTCGGATATCGGTTAGGCGATTAAATGGCCGGCCCGCCGAAACGCCGTACGCTGATTGACCAGCTCATTGGACGCCAAGTGGGGCTTTTGGCCGTGTTGCTGTTGGTGGTCGGTGTAAGCCAGTATCTCATTCTTCGTAGCGTGCTGCTCCACTCCACGGCCCGAACCCTTCGGGATGAAATTGGGGTCTTGACCCCCATCATTCACCATACGCTGACCGCCCGTGGCATCCCCGGTTTGAGCCACCTGGCCAAACTCTTGGTCTCGCGGCTCCGCGCCCCCGGTGTGGAAGTTGTCATCACCAACGCGGCCGGCCACCCGTTGGCTTCCTCCTCCACCGTCAAGGCCGTGCCCCATTTCTATACGGCGCCCTACTTCATCTGGAACCATCGGGTGGTGGTGGATGCCGTCATCGGCGACAATCCCTATTATCCCAGCGGATATCTTTGGCTGATGTCCTCCTTGGCTCCGCTCCACGCCATTCTTCGCCGAGACGCAGAACTCTACGTTTTCTTAGCCTCCCTATCTTTAATTCTTGCCGGCTGGCTAGGAGCCCTTTCGGTGCGGCGATCGTTAAAGCCCCTGGACATTATTCGGGAAAGCACCCAGCGCATCGCGTCCGGAGAGTTCGGCCACACCACCCGCATCGAAAACGCGCCGGCCGAGCTGGAGGACCTCGGCCAATCCATCGACCGGATGTCCGCGTCGATTCAATCCCTCTTCGCGCAGGAAAAAACCCTCTCGGAGCAAATGCGTCGATTTGTCGCGGACGCTTCCCATGAACTTCGGACACCGCTCACATCCATTACCGGTTTTCTCGATCTCATGGCGCGAGGCGAACTCACGCCCGAGGAACAGGCCCGCGGTCTTCGCGTCATTCGAAGCCAAGGCCAACGCATGGGGCGCCTGGTGAGCCAGCTTTTGACCCTCTCGCGAATGGATAGTCTCGAGGCCTCGCAATTGTCGGTGGGCCCGCTTGCTCTCGATCGCTGGGTGGACGATATCATGTCAGAGATCAAGCGGACCATTGACCCGCGGCCATTGGTGGTCGAGATCCCACCGCTTACCGTCATGGCCGACCCCGACTACCTGTCCAACGCGCTCTTTAACTTATTACAGAACATCAATCGCTACACACCCCCCACGTGCCAGGTCCGCCTGAGCGCCCATGCCGAGGGAAATGAGGTAGCGATTGAGGTTGAGGACACCGGTCCGGGCATTCAAGCGGATCAACTCCCCTACATTTTCGATCGCTTCTTTCGCGGTGACCGCTCGCGAAGCTCAAGTTCCGGAGGCACCGGCCTCGGACTTGCGATTGTGAAAAGCGCGATCGAGGCCATGCAGGGCCGCATCACGGCTCAACGGATAAGCCCCCACGGCATGCGTTTCACCATCTTCTTACCGCACGCGCCCCAAAATTAAACCCAAAAGAGCCAACCTCTCGCATTTCTGCCATGAACTGGGGCACACTACCAGAGCAGCAAAGAGAAGGAGGTACCTATGATGCATCACATCGCTCGCCGGGCCGCCATGGGCGCCCTTCTGGCTAGTTTGGCTTTGTCGACGCCCGCGCTGGCTCACTCCCTGCCCCACCATCACTGGGCGAAAGAAAAGGTTACGGCTGTCACCCCAACCACCCTCACCGTCCAAGACGAGGGGCATAGTCGAGCCTTCCCCTTGGCCTCGGCTCGGATACGCGCCGGCATGTATCCTGCCTCGGCTAAGGTTTTGCGCCCCGGGGAGACCGTCACGGTGTTAGACTCCCCGACCGAGGCTCCATTGGTGATCATTCATCCGGCAGCCTACGGTACTCTGACCAAACCCGGTGCAACCTGGCAGTTGGACTCCAAACACCACGGAACCTATACCTTGAAGGGCTCTCCCGCGTTGTTGGGCATGCGTGAGCTGAGCCCCGGCACAAAGGCGGCCGCTTTCGGACCCGTGACCGGAAAAGAGGTGGATGTGACGGCTGTCGCCTCACGCCCGGTCATGGCTCGGGCCAAAATCACGGCCGCGAACGCGGACACCGTGAAGGCCCAGTCGGAGCAATATGGCCCCTTAAGCTATCCGCTTCAAGCACTGCCCCGTCATCTCCAGCAACGCCTGTCCCAGTTGAAGCCCGGGGACTCGGTGGTGGCTTGCCTAAACCCCTTAGACCACCAGGTGCTGATGATCATGCCCGATCACTTGGACCATTGGGTCAAGGCGCTCGAGCATGGTACCGCCGGTCAGGTCGTGGCCGTTTCCAATAAAGACATCACCTTGACCAACCCCTTGGGAACGGTGACCGTTCCCATAAATCACCAAACGGTAGTCAAGTGGCCGGGGCATCCAAAGGCTAAGGTCAACCAAATTCCACCGGGCGCGCGCATCATGGCCCTTCGTCATCCGGACGCCTCACTGAAAATATTGGTGCTCTATGCCAAGTAGAGAAGAGCCTCCAGCTTTATCGCTGGAGGCTCTTCTTTTCATAGACGCCTGGCCCTTGATACAATGCCCTTATGAAACGCGCACTGGCGTTAGGCGCTCTTGCCGCCCTGTTCTTCGCCTCGACATTTGTCATCAACCGTCTCTTAATCCAAGGCGGCGCCAGTAGTTTCTGGGTCGGCGGATTGCGTTACGCATTCACGCTGGTGCCCCTCGCCATATTGGTGGCCGCGCGCGGTGAACTCCGGCCCCTTTTTCATGAGCTGCGGCGGAATTTTGGCCCGTGGCTTCTTTGGGGCACGGTCGGCTTCGGCCTCTTTTATCTCCCCTTGACCCTGGCCTCGCGGTGGGCCCCCGCCTGGCTCACGGCAGGAATCTGGCAATTAACCATTGTCATGGGAAGCCTCTTGGTGCCCTTCATTCGGCCCAAGGGAACCATCCCCTTAAAGGAGCTCTGGCCCTCGGGGATTATTTTAGGGGGAGTGGCCCTAAGCGAATGGGCCTCGCACAGGACATTGGGCAGCGGAGGACTCGTGGCGCTTATTCCCGTCACTATTGCCGCCATCGCCTATCCGCTCGGCAACCGTCAAATGATGGGCTATGTATCCCGACTGCATATCACGCTTAGCGTATTCCAACGCACGCTGGGCATGACCGTGGGTAGTCTGCCTTTTTGGATTCTGGCCATGGGCATCGGATATGAAAGGAGCGGCTGGCCTTCTGGACATCTCATGGTGGGCGCTTTGGCCGTCGCGCTCTTCGCCGGAGTGGTGGCCACGTTGCTCTTCTTCCGGGCGACCGAAGAAACCCAGGGCGACCTAGGGTGGCTTGCCCGCATTGAGGCCACCCAGTCCCTTGAAATTGTCTTCACGGTGCTGATGGCAAGCCTCTTCTTTCGTCAGGCCTGGCCAAGCGCCAGAGAACTTTTCGGACTTGCCGTGATTGTGGCGGGAATGGTCATCCATAGCCTTCGGCGAACCGTTCCCCTCTCCTCGGCCGCCGAGGCCGAGGCTACATGGTTAG
>JAKADW010000130.1 GCA_021820165.1 Bacillota bacterium | reverse complement strand
TTACGCTTAGCCCGAGGTCTCACGGCCTCGGACCCAAAACTCGATTCTCCGTGGAGGGCTAGTCCTTGCGGAGACCGGAATTTCACCGGCTCGAAACGGTCAGCTTATCTTGGCGCCCGGTCCTCAGTTCTTTCGACGTAGGGTTTGAACCGCAATTCATGAGAGCCATTCGGAATGATTGAATCACAGGACTTTCTTGCGTGGTTGCGGGTCCATGCAGGATGCACCGATGCTGATGCCCAGCCTCACCGGCTCTTTTGAGAGTGCCATGCTTCGGGAGTTGTGATGTTTGTCACGCGGCCGTCTCGACAGTATGGCATGCCGATAGATAGAAAGCCCGCTATCTTTATACGAGGGGAATAGCCAATGAGTGAAAATATTGAGGGAACGGCGCGTATCGATTGGACCACGGTGTTGCCTAAAGCGCGAGATGCCATGGTGCAATTAGAAGCCGTGGCCCACCACGCCGGAATCCCTCGGGATCTTCTTGAATTAGTGAAAATCCGGGTGTCGTAGATTAATGGGTGCGCCTACTGCCTCGACATGCACACCAAGGAAGCGCGAAATGCCGGAGAACGCGAGCAGCGCATTTATGCCCTGTCCGCGTGGCCCGAAGCACCTTTTTATTCCACGCGTGAGCGTACAGCGCTGGAGTGGGCGGAGGCCGTTACCGCTATAGCTGGGAGAGTGCCCGAGGCCACTTACCTTCCTCTCAAAGAGCACTTCAGTCCCCGTGAGATTGCCGCGCTCACTGCGGCGGTCATCGCAATTAATGCGTGGAACCGCTGGGCCATTAGCCTGAAAGCCGAGCAGCCCGGCACTTACCGACCAGACCTGGCGCGATAATGAAATCAGGGGCGGCGCCAAGACACCCCTGATTTTTTAGTTTCAGTTTCGTGCCAATAAAATCGCGAACCGCGTCGGCCCCGATTCTTGATATTCGACGGAAAACGCTCCAGGCTGTTCAGCATCCAACTGGTACAACAAAGGCTTGGGGTCGTGATCGTTAATCAAGAGGGCTGAAAAGCCTTGGGGAACGGCATCCAGTGTCCCTAAAATGGCCTGATGCTTCACAGGTGGGGGCAACAATGGCCAATTGATAATAATCACTGGCTCAGACATGGAAAACGATACCTCCTATTTTTTGAAATCTCTGTCCATGAAGAGCATGCGGTTTGCTCTCGTCGAACATCGTGACCAGGATCACCACCAAGAACGGCAATTTATTCACCAAACTGTACAGTCATGCCTTTCACGTCGACATTCACGAATAGCGTTTCAATGTTTAGACCATCCCAGGCGCGGCCGAGGCCCTCCTGCTGGGCACGATTAATCCACCCCACGATGATGTCGCCTCCTCCTGCCCCTGAAGACTTTCCCGCACCACCCCAGGATTCCACCAGATCCAAGGCATTTTGCATTGCTGGCGTTTCGATTGCGAGTTGCGCCCGGGTCCCCCATTCTTTTAAGGCGTGGCGATTTTGGCGTACGGCGTCTTGAACCCCACGACCACTATGGGTGTTGAGCGCCCCGACAAACTCCCTGACAGCGGCGTCACTGCGCGCCAAAAAATCGGCATGGGTCTTGGGGTGGGCACAACGAAACTGAACGGCCTGGTCTAACATTTTAGGCGTCGAGGCAGTCTTTCCCGTCCAGCCGACCCGCCAGGGAACGGGGAAATCTACCGTTAGTGGGGTTACCATGAGGCCTGGCCAAGGACGCTCCGCGAGGGTGGAAAGGCGTTGGCCGGTGCGCCATCGAATGACGCGCGGGGCGTCAAAACGTTGATAACATATGACGCCGCCGAAGACGGCGGCCGCTAAGTCGGCCAAGGACCCCCGCGGTTGGACGGCAAGATGGGCCAAGGCGGCCAATTTAAAAATCTTTTCTTTGTCCACCGAACGAGACAGAGTCCACGTGAGTAGGCTAGCGACGATAGCCGCTGTCAATGCCGAACTTGATCCCAGTCCATACTTCTTTCCTGACGGGGCTTGAAGGTCGGTGGTAACCCGTAGCTCAAATGGGCGGGGCAGGACCCCCGTATCGCGGAAATAGTGGTCCAAAATACGGACCGATTCGGCGGAAAATCGCAAGGCTGAGTCGGCACACAGATGGTTCAGCAAGTCATCCCACGTGTCCGCGCTTATTACTAGCCCCCTAGCACTTCCAAATGTCAGGGAAAACCGCGGGCTTGCGCGTAGCTGGCACTGAAGGTAGCGATTGATGGCCGCAACTACGCCGGGGTGTCCTAATTCGGTCACGGCGTATTCACCCATCAACATCAATTTCCCGGGGACTCGCACCGTCAAAAAGTTCATATCGGAGCAACCGCCTCAACTCCAGGACCCGGCCGGGTCGCGACTACCTCGGCAACCCCCGGAATTTCAGACAATCGGTCGGCAATGTCTTGGGCGTGGCGCTTGTCCGCCAAGATGATCGGATGAGGGCCAGCATCGATAGTTACATACGCCTCCAATCCCGCTATTCTCATCTCTTGTACGCGACGGATGACCGACACGGTGGCACCAGTCCAATAAATAATCGGGGGCTTCGCCGAAAGCGCCGTGGCGTGCATCTTAAGTGCATTAGATTCGGCTACTAACCCCAATCGGGTTAGATCCTTCTGGGCAATCGCGTCGCGAGCCCTGCGCAAATCGTCGTCGACACTGGCCAACCAGCCGGGATACAACGGGGACGTGTCGATCACCCGCTGCATTCCGTCCCGACTGGACACCGCCTTTGGGCCTGCCTCAACCTTCACCACAAGGACCGTTAGTGATGGCCAACTATTAAGCGGCGCCAATGGTACGGCACAGGAGTCCTGTCCATCTGGACGGCTCCCTTTGGTCCACTCCACAAATCCTCCATGGACGGACCGGCAGGCCGACCCAGACCCTAAACGTGCAAGACGCGACAAATCTGTGTCAGACCAGGAAAGTTTAAGCGACACGGCAAACGCTTTTGTCAAAGCAGCAAATACCGCCGATGAGGACGCAAGGCCCGATGCCATGGGAACGTTCGCTGTCGTCTCTGCCTGGGCTCCCCCACTTACGCCGGCAACCTGTTTCAGCCGATCGAGAAAGTCTGAGACGCGTCCATATTCGATCCCTGAGGCCTGCACACCATTCACCAGCACAGTGTTGTGCGGCCGGTCCGGTACTAAGACAACCGAGGCGGTGACAAAATAATGGTCCAGAGTAACAGAAATACTACCGTTCAGAGGAAGGTTGAGGCGCGCGTCACGCTTGCCCCAATATTTGACTAGCGCAATATTGATATGAGCTTGGGCAACCCCTCGATGCACCTTAATTCGTCCTCCCAATAGCCCCGAAAGTCGGGGTCCACACAGCCGAGGCACCGGCTAATTTCAAACCCTCGGCTACCTGTCGCTGCTTCTCCGCATCTTGCACGAGGACAACAATAGAACCACCCCCACCACTTCCCGTCAGTTTGGCACCAAGCGCCCCGTGTCCCAAGGCCACGGTAATCAAGCGGTCCATTGCCGGTGTCGTAGTGTTCAACGCAACAAGTTCTCGATGGACTTCCGTCATCAAGGCCCCAACGTACGGGTAATCTCCGTGCTCCAGAGCTGTTCGCGAGGCCCTTGTTAAGGCCCCAATGCGATGAATGGGCCCCGCCCCAAGACCAAATCGCTCTTGGATTCCCCGGACCCTTTGCACCATCTGCCGGGTATTGGCGGGTTGGGATGTGGCGGCTAATACCAAAAACATGGGGGCGCCAATAGAAATGGGCATCGGCGGGTGACCGCGAACAAACCATAGGGGCTTATCGCTGATGGCCGCCATCGCATCGACTCCGCTCGGTACCCCATGGTATATCGTCTCGCTAACCCCCACCAGCTCCAACAACTTTTCTCGTGAGGGAGTTCGGCGCACTAAATCGTAAAGGGCTCGAGCCACGGCTGCGGCGACAGCAGCACTCGACCCGAGTCCGTACCCCGGGGGGATGTCCGACTGGATGGATATCTCCACCGACCCGTCCCACGAGAGTTCCTCCATGGCGGCGCTAATGAGAAGCTGAAGTCCCGACACTTCCTGTGGGGCATCTCCCAGTGGCCCCGCGTAGAAAGAACACGTGAGCCAATTATTGTCATTACGGAGCCGAGCGTAAGCGCGGACCTTAAGATCGGAAAGCGGGACGACGACGGCCGGGAAACCATACACGACCGCATGTTCTCCCATCAAAAGAGCCTTGGCATGCGTGGTTCCGACTCCTTGACCTGTTCGGATCACGACTTCACCCCCGAAATCCAGGACTGTCGAGCGCGGGCATGAAGGGCCATGTGACCCCGTTGAATACCCTCAGTGACTAACGCCCGGAGAGCAGCAAGATTTTGCGCCAACCCCACCGATACCATCACTTCCGCTAATTCCGTTGCACGGGATATATGAAGAATTTTTAATGCGGCTTGGGCCGCCGGATTGATACTGATTGCACCCCCGACCGTCCCCACCGGCATAGGTAGCTCGAGAGCGCCCACCAGATCTCCGTTCTCTGCAATAGCCCACCGGGTCATGGAATGATATTGCCCGCTTCTGGCCACGTACGCGTGGCAAGCCGCCTCCAATGCCCGCCAGTCGTTACCGGTCGCGACAGCCACAGCATCGATGCCATTCATAATCCCTTTGTTGTGGGTTACCGCTCGATAAAGGTCCATCTCTGCAAACGCATAAGCTTGAACGATGCGATCGCGCACTTCCTCCCCGTTCAGGCCTTGGGTTGCGAGAAGTTCCGCGGGAATTCGACAATGAGCCTCAGCGAGACATTGGGCGGTGAAATTGGAGAGAATCCTTAGGTAAACACGCCCACCGGTAATGGTCTCCACGTCCGGAGCGATAGCTTCCATCATGCCGTCAATCACATTCGCTCCCATTGCATCCCGGGTATCAACGGTCACTTGGATAACAAGCATGGGAAGCCAATCTTTGTCGCTGGGAACCGTCAGAAGCTTCACCTCTAAATCTTTTGCGCCGCCTCCTCGCGCTTTCATGGACGGACGAGCGTCATTAGCGCGGTTCAACAACTTGTCCTTATTTTGGAGCAGGTGCTGACGGGCTGACTCCCAATCGCTACAATGGAGTAGTTGAATTTGTCCTATCATTAGTCGGCCGCTGGCATTCGCCGTGAACCCGCCGGCCTTACGAACAATTTTCGCCATGTTGCTGGCCGAAGCGACAATGGAGGGTTCCTCAACGACCATGGGTACAAAATAGCTTTTACCGTTGACTAGGAAATTTGTGGCCACCCCAAATGGGATGGCAAAGAGTCCGAGAGCATTTTCGATCATTCGATCTGCCTGATCCAAAGGCAGTCCTCCGCCAGGTAACAAGGATTGCACGTCCTCCGCCGTCAAGTCACAGAGTGTGGCAATGATACGCAGCCGTTCCTCCATTGGGAGCGTGAAAAACCCGGGCACTCGCGACGTCATGAAGGTAAATCCTCCTCTGTGATAGGTTAATGGTGAAAGACGCGTGCGCTGCGAACGTATTCGATTTCAGCCTGCCCAGCCCGAGCATTGACCACACGAGCGAGCACAAACAAAAGGTCTGACAGACGATTAAGATACTGAACGGCGATTGGATGAACGGCTTCAATTTGCTGAAGGTGGACCGCCTCACGCTCTGCGCGACGAACCACCGTGCAGGCCCAATGTAGTGATGCCGCGCCGGGCGTGCCTCCGCGTAAAATAAATCGTTCTAACGGCGGACATTCTCTGTCAATTTCATCGATGGTGCGCTCCAGACATTGAACATCCTCGCTACTCGTCCGATAAGGGTGTCTCGTATCTTCAACGCGCGCCAAGTCCGCGCCGACGTCCCACAGCGTCTGCTGCACCTCGATGAGAACCGTGCTGATATCTTGAAACCGGGCATCGCTTCCTAGCAAACTAAGTGCGAGTCCAACAATGGCTCCTGCTTCATCCACGCTACCATATGCTTGAACACGGGCATCGTCCTTGAAGCGTCGGACGCTTCCAATGACCTGTGTTTTCCCCCTATCGCCACGCCGCGTATAAATTGGCATCTTCAAACCCTCTCTTGTGGAACCGATGTAGAATTATCATTTCACGCCTCGCAAAGAAGACGGTGACGAAAATCACAATGTGCTTCCCCAGGATCGGGCGAAGCTTCATGGTCAAGGGCGGATATCGCCCCGCTTCCTAACCACGGAGCCGCGACCACCAACACGAAAGACCCCATTCCATATGTGATCCAAGTCACATTCGAGATAGGGTGGCTGAGCCATCGTAAGGTTGGACGCTCGTGCACGTCTGACTAATCGCGTGTCCAATAGACGAAGGAGGGCTTTGCATGCTACCAGAAACTGATTCTCATTTGGGGGCTCTGCAAATCGGC
>JAKADW010000129.1 GCA_021820165.1 Bacillota bacterium | reverse complement strand
GGGTTGCGCCGCGACTTTAGAAGGGGCGCTGTCGTTAAGTCCGGAAGAACGCCAAGGACGGATGGAGGCGATGCGGCGGCAAATCCACCAGCACACGCTCTACGACTGGGTCCAAGCCATTTTGACCACCCTCGAATCAGTAGCCACGGAAAGCTATGTCAAATCCTGACCCGTTAGTCTGGAAGCGGCTGGAAGGCTCCGGATCCGTCCGCGGCTGGATTTTCGATCTCGATGGCACTTTACTGGATATTGCCCCACAGCCCGATGCCGTTCAGGTGCCCAATACTCTGATTCAAACGCTCACGGGACTCATGAGACATTTCCAGGGGCAGGTGGCGATTGTGAGCGGCCGGTCCTTGCCGGATCTCATTCACCTGTTGCCCATTCCTTCCCTCACGTTGTTTGGAAACCATGGCGCAGAAGCTCGATGGAATGGAAAACGAATCGAATGCGCCGCCCAGGGATTCGATTTGCGAGACCTTGATGGCATTCGCCCCCAACTTCGACGTCTCGCCCAGGACTTCCCGGGTCTCCAAGTGGAAGACAAGGGCTGGACCGTGAGCGTCCATGTTCGCCACGTCGCCGCCCCCCTTCTGGACCAGGTGGAACAGACCCTTCGCCAGTTAATTGCCGCCCGTGACCTATACTTGCGACCGGCTCAGGCTTGCTGGGAAATCGGAAGCCGCCAAGGTGCGACGAAGGGGGATGCGGTGCGCTGGCTCCGGCGCCACTGGCAAAACCCAGAGCCCTTGGCCATCTTCGGGGACGACGTGACCGACGAGGATGCCTTTAACGCCAAGGGCGCGCGGGACGTCACCGTGATTGTCGGATCCCGGCGGCCCACAAGCGCCCAATATTGCCTCCAAACACCCGCCGAGCTTCGTCTCGGGCTCCACTCTCTCCTATCCGGCTTCCCTTCGCCCTAACGCTTTTCAGCCGTATGGCGCTTCAATCGCCAGTGCCCCTGGCCTTTGACCCAAGTTTCAAGAAACACCGCTTCGCCCGGGGATCATTGGGATCAGCCCAATGATGCACCACGGTAAAGAGCGCAATTGTCTCGGATCGAGGAAGGAAGTGCACATCCCGTACCGTCCAGTGCCAGCCTTGACCGCGGCCGGCCTCGCCGCTTCTTGATTTCCTCGCCGCCATCCCCGAGCATCCGCCAGGTACTTTTCGTTGTCATACCATGGTGCATATTGAATTCCACTGAAGTCGTCGGTGGTCTGCTCGAAATTGTACAGAGGCTCCCCCGTCTCCCACTGGTTATTGGCCTAGCGAATGCGCTCATCTAAAACCTGGTAAAGCTCGTCCACGAGAGCCTTTTCACCAGCACTGCGGTAAAACCGCGGTCCATGCTCATCGCCTCGCCCTGTCTTTCGCCACGGTCTGGCCATGCTCCCGCCGGGATGACATCTCTCCAAAAAAACGCCAAATCGCCGACCCTCTGACAAAGCGGGCACCCATGTCGGTCGCAATTCCCCGTCCCCCCACCAATCGGGTCGCATGCGGTCGGATAAAACTCGGACGGGCTCGACAAAATGAGTGGTGGGTAAATATTCCAGTTCCTTAGACTAGGACTACCAACTTTTCCATGTCGTTCACGAATGATCGTAGTAACCAGTGAGGAAGGAGGCGATGTCACGGTGTCTACAGCGCGCGCCCATGTGAACAATCACAAGCCAACCGGGCCGGATGGCGGCCACGATCAAAAAAAGGGCCACCCCTTCCGAAATGCCCTCTTGATTTCATTGGCCCTGGCCGCATTAGTCCTCTGGCAATTGAATCCCATCATCCATGGACTTCATTCCACGGCCGAAGCTTTAGGTCATGCGGAATCCTTCCGAAAGGTGGTCATTGGGCTCATCAAGATAGGATATCAGCGGGCCTCGGCGGCCATTGCTCCGCTCATCCACCGGGTGGGCCGCTGACGGCTACCCTCTCGGCCCCCTTGACGGGGCCTTCTTTCTTCTCGGCAAAAACTGCCACCTTTGGACAGGAGTCCCATATTCGGTGACGAATAGTGTTCCTGAGGTGATACCGTGCAGACATCTTGGAGTCCCACCGTGCTGTTTCAACCGGTAGTCGATTTGCTCACCGGCGATGCCCTAGGCTATGAAGCATTGGGACGAGTTAGCGGGCGCGAAGAAGAAGGCTTTCGCCTATTGTCGCTGTATGCTGAAAGAGACCATGTTTATGAAGAGACGTTGGCTACCTTGGCGAAACTTGCCTTCGCGCGGGGCGCGTTTCGCCCGCCCGGTTCACTACTCTTCCTCAATGTTAGTCGGACCCTATTGCAGCGCTTGCTTGATGACCCCGCGCACCGATTTCCCTCGTACGATGGGCTGGTATTCGAAATTCCGGAATCCGACCATCAAATAAGCCAGTGGCCCGGCCTCTTGGTTCCGTTCGTGACCGATGGCGTGGCCGTAGCCCTGGATGACTGGGGCGCCGGACAGGCCGATCCCTTGCGACTTGCAGAAATTCGGCCTGCTTGGGTCAAGATCGACTTGAAGCTTACCCAGAAGGTCGGGCTTGATCCGTCGGTTGACCGGCTCATCGCCCTCTTAGTCAACTGGCTCGGCGAAAGCCGCGCTAAAGTAATCGCGGAAGGGATTGAAACCGAAGAGCAATTAACCCGACTCCGCCATTTAGGGGTTCGGTATGGCCAAGGCTTTGGCCTCGCTCGACCAGAAGAGAGCTTCCCACTACACATCTCGATTCCCGATCCCGGCCGGCGGCTCGGTCGCACGGAAGCGTTTTCCCTCGCCTTGAGTGAGGCTTTTGGATTAAAGGATGAGCACCTTCAACTGATCGAATCGCAACAGGTGACGTTGACCCCACTCTTGGATGAAGCCATCGTCGATCTGGCGGCTTGGATCCACCAGGCCCAGATTTCGCCAAGCCTTGACGGGCTAACCTCAGAGGAGCACTTTGTCGGGCTGCTGCAGACGCACTTTCACGCCCTGACCCGAGGATATTTGGGTACAGAAGACCACGACCGAGCTCAAAGGATCGTGGCCGCCCATCGGCGCCACAATGTCGACATGACCTGGTTTGCCCTCGGCTATCGGCACTTGCAGCATGAGATTAACCGGAAGCTGCGGGCGAAGGGCGAGAATTCCTTGGCGACCGCCTTGACCGAACTTTTTACCTGGGATTTGGGCATGGTGTTGCACGGCTACCAGCATGTGCTGGAACATGATTATGGCAGTCCGCTCTTAAATGCCCATACCTTCTGGGACCGCGTATCCCTTGACGCACGGCAACGCCTAAAGCGTGACCGACGCGCCCTCTTCATTTTGGTTCAAATCGAGGGTACGGAAGGCTTTCGGAAGGACGCCGGCCGCGCCCGTCTGAAAGAGCGACTCAACTCGGCGGCCCAGCACCTCTCGCTCTATGCCACCAGCCAGGTCCTGGTAGGCCGCTTAGCCTCCGAAGAATTTGGGATCTGGACGGACGAGCTCAATGCAGTCCAATTGAACCGCCTCACCCGCCACGTCGTAAGTGAGACCTGCCGCGTGGCCGCCCCACTGGACGTGGTGGTAGCCAGTGCCGTCTTGGGGCCAGACGGCACCACGCCTGAAGCCCTCTATGCACGAGCCGACCAAAAGCTCACCGACAAACAGCGTCGTCAGCGGCCAAGCTAGTCTGGCAACACCGGAGGCCGATCTGACTTGGGTACGGCACGGTGTGGTATACCCAATGTCGCGCAGCGGTCACCGGCGCGCCGGGATAGTGCCCCTCCACCAACTTCGGGCAACCGGATAGTCCAGCCGCGTCCCAGGTGAGGAAATGATCGACATCGTCTTTTGAGACGATGCGCATGATTCCACGTAACACCTCTACTCCGTCACGAGTCGGCTTCCCGGCTGAAGGGCGCCCAATCGGGCGAATCCAACGCCTCTTTAGCTGCGACAAAAATTGATCGCAACATCTCCTGGGTGAGTTTGCCGGTTTGGGTATTTTGCCGGCTCGGATGGTATGATGCCATCAACACATACGGCCCCACGACGAGTTGACTTCCATGACCGAATGTCCACGAAGACGCATCCACCCCCATCGTTTTGAGCGACCGCCTAACGGCGTCCATGGCAAACTTCCCTAGCGCCACCACAACCCGAGGGCGAACAAGGGCTAACTCCCGAGCAAGATATGGAGCGCAGGTACGGGTTTCTTCGGGCGTTGGGCGGTTGTCAGGCGGTGCACAGTGGACCGCCGCCGTCAAATAGAGGTCCTGCAGTTGTAGTCCATCATGAGCATCAGTGGAGGTCGGCTGGTTGGCGAAGCCGGCGAACCACAACGCTTCAATTAACCAATCGCCTGAACTGTCTCCGGTGAACATGCGCCCCGTACGATTGGCCCCGTGTGCGGCGGGGGCCAATCCAACTACTAACACGCGCGCCGTCGGGTCGCCAAAGCCCGGAACCGGGCGACCCCAATACGACTCGCCACGAAAGCGACGCACTTTCTCCCGAGCCACCTGTTCACGCCAGTGAACCAATCGTTCACAGGCACGACAATCCGAAATTTCTCCGTTTAAGTGCTCTAATGTTTCCACCCTGAAACTCCTCTCTTTCAGGTGCTTTCCCTGAGCCCCATGATAACCGAGCGCTCGCGGTCAACAGCGCGACTTGCCGATGAGCCTTCCCTATGGCGCTCAGCAACAAAAAACCCGGCACTCATGGCCGGGTTCTCGATAGGGCAAGATTAACGACGCCCGAGTCGCAACAAGAACAAGAATAGGTTCACGATATCGATTAACAGCGATACCGCCAGCACCACGGGTGCCCCTTGGGCAGGCAAAGCGCGCCCACGCCACCGCATGAGCGAAAAGTCGACAATCAGATAGCCGATAAAAATTAGAGTCCCGATCAGGTTGAAGGCCCGCGACATGGCGATTCCAGTCGCCCCAGGGACAATCCAGGAGAGAAGGCTCACCGCCACCAACATCAGTAATCCCACAAAAAGAAGCGGTGCCATCTTGGCAAAGTCCCACGGTAGCCACGAGACTAGAGCCGCGGCGAACAGCACCGAAACCAGCAAGGCACCGAGCGTTGACCATAAAAGCGACCCATCCGTTAAAGCCACGTTCCACACAATAGGCCCAATCAAAATCCCCATGCCAACGGCCACCACGGCTCCCCAGAACAGGGCGCGGCCGGCTCGGGCCATATTCCGATTGACCAACACGGTTCCCAAAAAGGCGGCCACAACGCCGACCCACATCCCGGTAGATCCCAGCACCGGGGACACAAACATGGCGGCGCACAAAATCGCTAAAAGAAGCGCGAGATAGCCAAGAGTTCGCCCCATTAGCGAGCCCATCACGCCATCCGATACGCGCGTGGCACCAAACGGAGACTGATTGTACACGAGGCACCACCTCTGAAATTTTCTTCACTCTACGCTCGGTATAGCATAAAGGTCAACGAACGTCAAACCGATACCCCATCAGGGCCCATGCGGAGTGGATTCATAGCCCGGCAGTGGTCCTGCTGAGTGTTGCTCATGACGGCGCCCCAAGGATTCCGTCACGTGCCCCACGTTAAGGCGGGCTTCGCACAGGTGATCACCACCAGCCGGGAAAAGACCTAAATGACCGCCGATTTCGCCTTCACGAGTTTCCATATTCCCTCTCGGAACTCGTTGCGGGGCAAAGCATTCGAGCTTATTCCGGTTTTCGGAGCGGTTGCCCTTGTATGGGACGGACTTTCTGGCGCATTTGTGTGCGCACGCCTTATAGGTCGGGCTGGAAGATCCCTCGTGTCACCCGTCGTCCTCGTGGTCGAGGGGGCTCACTGGATGGAGCAAAGCGCGGAATACTTACGCGTCGCTGGGACGACCTGGGTCGAAATTTTGGATTTTTATCACGCCCGTCAACATATTTGGTCAGTGGCGACGGCCTGGCTCCGCACCGCCCAACACGCGTGAGTCGATGACGTGTTGCACCGACTCCGCCATGACGGCGGAGGACTTCTCGAAGCCGCCCGGAAAGCTTTGCCGCCGTTGTCGGCGGCTAAGAAAATCCTGCCGGCGAACAAGCCTATTTCGTGTTTCATCCCGATCGCCTCGATTACCCGCGCTATCGGCCAGTTGGGTTCCCGAACGGGTGGATCTGGCCTCTCTGGACGCACCCTTACGGTACCCCTCAAGTCCACGGCCGGGTAGACTGGGCGCCCCATTACCGTGCGCGTTCGTATGATTTCCATCTATTGGGCTCCCGAGAACGACGCGACTCTATCTCCAGGACTTGCGGGATGAGGCCCCAATGGCGGAAAATGAGCTATGAGCAAATGGAGGGAGGAAATCTGGTGTCGGGCTCGCTTTCCTTTGATGTGCTCGCGGCCAGTCTTCGTCAAGATAGCCGTGACTTGACAGTCTTTGCAGAAGTGTTGGCGAAGAAGCTTGAACAGGCGGTG
>JAKADW010000128.1 GCA_021820165.1 Bacillota bacterium | reverse complement strand
TACTGGATTGGGCTGACAGTTTCCGTAAGCTTGGCGTCTATGCGAATGCGGATACGCCTGAAGACGCTGAAAAAGCCCGTGAATTAGGTGCAGGCGGGGTAGGGCTCTGCCGAACCGAGCACATGTTTATGGGTCAAGATCGACTTCCCGTGGTACAAGCGATGATTTTGGCAGAGACGGTCGAGGATCGGAAGGCGGCTTTGACCGAATTGCTACCGATGCAGCAACGGGATTTTTATGGGATTTTAAAGGCCATGGATGGGTGTCCGGTGACTATTCGTCTCTTGGATCCGCCGCTCCACGAGTTCTTGCCGGACATTGAGGACACCCAAGCGGCCCTGACTCGAGCCAAGGCAGGCGGGGATGAGGCGGAAGTGGAGCACCTAGACGCGGTGTTGCGGCGCACGCGGAACCTGTTTGAGTTCAATCCCATGCTGGGCTTTCGTGGCGTTCGTCTCGGTATCGTTTACCCGGAAATTTACGCCATGCAGGCCCGCGCCATTTTCCAAGCGCAAGCGGACTTGGTAAAAGAAGGACTCCATCCCCATGTGGAGGTCATGATCCCCTTGGTGGGGGTGACCCCGGAGCTTCGCCTCATGAAGGACTTGGTAGCCGAAGTCAATGAGGCCGTGTCCAAGGAAGCCGGTGTCCCCCTTCCCTACAAGATTGGCACCATGATTGAGGTGCCGCGGGCGGCTTTGGTAGCCGGAGACATTGCCCAAGACGCCGAGTTCTTCAGCTTCGGCACCAACGACCTGACCCAAACAGTATTCGGGTATTCCCGCGATGATGCGGAATCGAAATTCCTGCCCGCCTACTTGGCGGAAAAAATACTCACGGAAAATCCTTTCATGGTGCTTGACCGTGACGGCGTCGGTCGACTGATTCAATTGGCGCTAGAAGAAGGGCGAAAGACCCGGCCCGAATTGAAGGTGGGCATTTGTGGCGAGCATGGGGGCGATCCCGACTCGATTGCGTTCTGCCACGAGGTCGGCTTAACCTATGTGAGTTGTTCGCCCTTCCGGGTGCCGGTGGCTCGTCTGGCGGCAGCCCAAGCGGCATTACGATGATAGAGGCACAAGATCGGGCCCGCATGCGGTATAGCCGTGTGCGGGCTTCATCATGACGTAGCGGACAGGAGGCGCAATGATGCAGGGCGGCTGGAATCAGGGTGTGAAGTACATGATCGCCGCCTCAGGCATTGGAGCATTGTTAGTGCTGTCCGCGCTTTTTTTGGGACATTTAAGCGGTCGCCCTCTTCAGACGCTTAGCCTGGTGGGAAGCTCGGTGGTGTTAGAGTGCCAGCCAGCGGCTGCTTTGGTGGTGGCGCTTCGATTTCCCCGCTTCTTGGGGGCCCTGGTCGTGTTGTTGGCGAACTTGGCGCCCATCCCGGTCATCGTGGTGGGGCTCGACTTAATCGTGTGGCACTGGCCGTGGGCTGCCCGCCACGTGGAGCGGGCCAACAAACGGGCAGGGTGGGTCTCCCGATATGGCCCCTTGATGTTTATCCCCTTATGCCCCGCCCTCGGCGCTTATGCTTGCGTGGCGATTGGCAAGGGATTAGCATTTCGCCCGGCGTGGACCCTGGGCGCGACCGTGGTTGGCATGATGTGGTCGGCGGTCGCCATTGTTTACGGGGGCCACTGGGTTATTCACCTGATTTTGGGCCCGTAACTGACGCTCGGGAGATTCCAATGGCGTGTTGGTCCGGGGAAGGGAATGTTGCAAAGTCGAGAAAAGGGGATTCAGGGAATGGGCGAAACGGAAGACCGTGCGCGGAGAAAGCACGAACATATTGCCGCCGTAAAATCACTGCCTGACGTCGGAGGCACGGGATTTGCTGACGTGCGTTTGCTGCCTCGAAGTGCACCCGAGATAGATGTCGACCAAGTGTCTTTGGGAACGGAGCTCCTTGGCCGGCATTTGGCGTCGCCCATCATCATCAATGCGATGACCGGTGGCACAGAGGAGTCCGGGCGCATCAACGCGACCTTGGCGGCGTTTGCAAAACGCCATGGGTTAGCCATGGCTGTTGGATCCGAGACCGCCGCTTTACAATCGGCCGATGCCTCGGCGTCTTATACGGTCGTTCGGGAGATTAATCCCGATGGTGTGGTCATTGCCAACCTAGGCATGGGGGTCGACATCGAGCGATCCTTGCGAGCCGTGGAACTGGTCGGCGCCGACTTTCTGCAGATTCATTGGAACGCCGCCCAGGAGATGTTTATGGCCGAAGGAGACCGACGGTTTCGTGGATTTTTAGAGCGTCTCAGCGGCCTTCAGAAGGCGACGCCAGTCCCCATCATTGCGAAAGAGGTGGGGCAGGGCATGACGGGCCCTAGCGCTCGGCAGTTTATCGATGCGGGCGCCAATGCCGTCGATATTGGGGGGCTGGGCGGCACTAACTTCATCGCGGTGGAGGCTTGGCGGCGACATCAACCGTTGGAGGAAGAATGGTTGAGGTGGGGTGTACCCACGGCCGCCAGTCTTGGCGAGGTTGCGGCCGAACTTCAGGGGAAGTCTCCCATCGTTGCTTCGGGTGGGATCCGCACCGGCCATGATGTGGTCAAGGCGTTGGTAATGGGGGCCACGGCCGTGGGAATAGCGGGGCCGCTATTGCGTTTGGCCGCCGAACCTGATGGCGATCAGCGCTTGGATCAATGGTTAGCGGAAATACATGAGACCATGCGCATGTTGCACGTGTTGATGGGGGCTGCCACGATAAGCGAAGTGGGAGATCAGCCGGCGATTGTCGGTGGGTCGACCGGCGACTGGCTGGAACTTCGCGGATATGGAGAATATCGCCGAAAGCTTGCCCGGCGGGGAAGATAGTGCCGAACGATTTTAATGGCCAGGGTTTGAAGGCTACTACGGCCGTCTTTTTCTGTTGTTCCGCTTGCTTTCTAGATGTAACAGTGTTATGTTGCGAATGGAGGATGCCATGGAGGATCTTATTAGCAAAAAGGATCTGCTGCTGGAGACAAACATCTCCTATGGCCAGCTATACCGCTGGAAGCGCAAGGGCCTCATCTCGGAAGCTTGGTTCATTCGACGGGCGACCTTTACGGGCCAGGAAACATTTTTTCCACGCGAGGCGATTTTGGAACGGATTCGCTGGATTCAGTCGGCCAAGACAGACGCGGCTCTCGATGAACTGGCCCAAGAAATTAAGAATCCCGCCAAATGGGTGGCAACGCTACCCATCAAGGCTGTGCGCCTAGCTCAGGGACGGTTGGCATCCGGGGATCGTGGCGACATGTCCAAGATAGGGCTATTGGCCGAGATGATTGCCGAACAACAGGGACTCGACGAGGGGGGCGTGGATCCGCTGGCCGAGTTTCTGGAGTCTGTGCCAACGGAGTGGATGGACCAGCCGGCCGCTTGGGTGGTGGGGTGGCATGACCAGGCAGTCTGGCGATTTTTGGTCGTCGAGCGTCCGGAGGCTGTCTGGTGGGGATCTTCGGTTCCCCCCTTGAGGGTCTCTTTATCTCAGGCAAAGAAGGCGACGGATGCCATTTGGGAGCGGGCGTTACAAATTCAGAAAAAGGGGCGAGGAGAATGACAGAGCAGACTCTCCGATCCATCAAGGTTTCGGGAAGCGCGGTCGTCGCGGGTGGGCAATATGATGAGGTTCAAGGCTCGGGATCGATGCGCATCGATGGGGCCTTGAGCGCTCGGCGGGTGCATGCGAGCGGCTCGGTATCGGGGCATGGCTCTCTTGAGGCGGACTTGTTGGAAACGTCGGGAAGTCTTTCCATCGTGGGCGATTTACGCGTGGTCGACCTGAAGACTAGTGGGTCTGTTCGTGTGTCGGGAGATATTGAGGTTCGGGGTTGCAGTAAGACCTCGGGTTCCTTCACGATTGGTGGCCGACTTACCGGAAACGCTGCAGAGGGCAGCGGAAGTCTTCGTATCGGCAGTGAAGCCGCGCTTGACCAGTTGTTATGGTCGGGCGCCGTTCAATGCCCAGGGTTGGTGTCGGCGGATGCCGTGGAATTTCATATCGCTGGCGAAAGTCGGATGGGGGAGTTGGCTGGCACTTCCATTACGGTGAGACCAGGGTTTGGTTGGCGTTTGGGACGACAGCCGCGGCTCTTCGTCGGGGAGGTATCGGGTGACGATATTCGGCTTGAAAACACGGTAGCGAAATTGGTGCGGGGAGACCGGGTGGCTATCGGACCCCGGTGTCAGATAGAGCGGCTAGAATACCGTGAGCAACTGAATGTATCGCCCGAGTCTACGGTGAAAGACACGGTACGGGTTCAATAATGGACGCCCTGCCTAGGAAGGCGGGACTCGGGATGCAAATTCACTGCCATCGGGAGTTTTCCGACTCTTGTAGGCGTGGTACAACGACCAGCCCGTTCCCATGGCCAGAGCCCACTGGCCCCCGCTGACGCCCAGAGCGAGTCCACGACCCTGGAGTGGGTGAATGAGGAAAAGGTCCAAGAGGACGGCGGTGGCGGTAGAGAAGCAAAACACGGGGAATAGGCGGGACGTGGACTTCAATGACAACAAGGCGCGGTAAAACTGAGACTGAGGACTTCGGGGATAATGCCTAGCGAAAAATATGGGAGGATTTGTCCCGTGAGAGCCACGGACTTCACATGAAACGCTCCCCGGCCGTAAATGAACGCAATGACCGGTTTATGACCCATTATCAAGGCCACACTCAGAATGAGGGACACCCCGGCCAAAAGCACCAGAGAACGTGCTAAGAGATGGGTCCACTCGCCCATGCGCCCGCCGTTGGCATGCTCTGAAAGGCGGTGTAAATGGGCGTCAAGAGAGGCAGTACCAACATGACGGAAGGCAAAGCGCTGACCAGAGCCCCGTAGTTTAACGCGGCAATCGTGCCCACCGGCAACCATGAGGCGAGGATACGGTCGATGAGATACCCGACATTACCCGCCGACGTGATCAGTAAAATAGGTGTGGCTAGGCGAAAGAACTGATCGGTCGGCGATGCTTTGAGAGTCAATCGCACTGCTGGGTGGAAGCCGTGCGCGACGAGGGTGGCCGTAAGCGTTCCTGCCTGAAAAGCGGTCGAAATCAAGAATCCCCAAGCCACCCCGACAATCCCCATGCGTGATCCTAGCAACGCAATCGAGGCAATTCGAAGGATATTAGTGGACAACGGTGCCCAGGCAGGTACGAAATACAGGCCATGAGCCTGGAGAATACCCGAAAATAAGCCTGACCAGAGCCAGAAGGCAAACGTTGGCACCAATATGCGGCTCATCAAAGTGGCCAAGACCAATTCCCAGCCATGAAATCCCGGGGCGACTACGCGAACTATCCAGGGGCAAGCCAACTCCGCGACGACGGTGAGGACCAGTGCCGCCCCGGTGATGACCGTGAAGAGTTCGTTGATGAATCGGTGCTCATCGTAATCGGTCTGGTTCTTGGCTTCGATGATGAGCGGGACAACCAGCTCGTCAATCGCGCCCGAGACTGTCCGCACCAGGAGATTGGGCAAGGCGCTGGCAACGAGCCATGCATCCGTGGACATTGAGGTGCCAAAATAGAAGGCCATGGCCAGTTCACGGATATAGCCGGTAGCTTTGCTGGCGAGCGCGGCACTCCCCACTGTTATGAAGTCTCGGGGGATCTTTTTGGGCCATGCTGTACGGGCCTCTTTGGCCAATGCGGAAACCTGCAACATGTGGTATCTCCCTGGCTTCATGACGGCGGTCTACAGGGCTCTTCCCCAAGGCGGTGATCGGACTCCGTTCAGCCCAGGCGTTAAAATTGTTGCCCGCCCAAGTTAGCTTCGAAGCTTATTGTGGATTGCCCGATGTAGGCCCGATTTGTAGAGCTTCAGCGTATATTCCGGTGTGGCGCTGTTAGCCCAGGGGTTCGTTGCGTACTCGTTGGCTCCATGCATGAAGTCGATGTTCTGGAAGCGACCATATTCATGGCAGATCAAGGAGTACATCATCAAATTTCCTGGTGACCAGCGCCCCAAATCCGGATTGTGAGCCCGGAGATAGCAATAAAGACGGCCTTGCTCGATGAATCCGTATGTTGAAGCGGCCATCGGTCCTCCAATCGAGAGGGATGCTAAGTGCATCCGAGATATGCGACATGTAGTGATGCGGCAACTTTGAAAAGACGGTGCGGAGTTGTCCTGATTGCAAGGGGCTTTTAGCCGATCGTCGTGTATGCATATCAAAGAGCGAGTCCATGAACGAGTCAGCGTGTCCCTCGTCTTGCACCACCTGATATTCGAGGGCACCTAAAGATTTTGCCCGCTGTAGCGCCCGCCGCAGGTTCTTCTCGGATGTGGACGTGATATTCCGACCACGGCAAACGCCGAGTATCAACGTACGGTCGCAATGCCTCTTCGCTGATGGCTCCGGGAAAAGCCTCGGGGATCAGAAGGCCTGCATCTGACCACACCAAATTTTGTAGGCGCAGTAAAGACGGGCGTCTTCTCATCTGGGAGAGAATCTTTAGCGTGTATGCATAGACGGCGGCCCGATTGTCGACATGGGCATCGATAATC
>JAKADW010000127.1 GCA_021820165.1 Bacillota bacterium | reverse complement strand
GGAAACCAAGGGTCGTCGCGTTATGTAGATATTGGCCAAGTTTCCGTAATTTATGCTAGGGCACCGAGCAAGGTGCTTCTTAGTTGGCTAACCCGGGATGAGCGAAGCGCCATTCTATGCGATACGACACTAGTACCAATTACACCTAAGACAATTGTGGATCGTGAAGCCCTGGAAAAAGAGTGCCACAACATCCGCGAACAGGGATGGTCCTTGAGTCTAGGAGAGCGTGAACCGCTAGCATTTTCCGTCGCGGTACCGATCGCCGATCGGCGAGGGTCGGTGATCGCTTCTCTCGATTTAACTGGCCCGTTAACACTGTATCATGAAAGCGCGCATAAAGCATGGCTTGATGCTCTTATACAGACTGGCCGCAAGATTTCTCAAACCATGGAGTATTATGGCAGCTATCCCCAAGTCCATTCGGTGAAGGTTAAGAGGTGAGAAACCGGGCCTCCGGCCCAAAAAAGGCGGATTTTTGTGTCAGCGAGCCATACCGGGACGGTGTCAAACGAATCGGTGGCGTCCGGAATTCCAATAGCAGTATCCGCCGCACATGAGGTTGCATCCAAGGATCGCACCTATAATCCGTTATTCATCGTGTGTGTGTGCAAATATCTGGCTACGAACGACACGTGCAATATCCGGGAACCTACGTCTTTAAGACGCCGAACATTAGCGACTATCGTGGAACGTGGGACTACGTGGTCCGCCGAGATCGCCGCCTCCACACATTGTGAGCCTCGGGCGTACGGACCCGGAATATGGGGTACGCCCGAGTGATCCGTATCACCGTCGGGTAAGATAGGGCACCGTTGCCATTCCCTCTAGGTCCTCGACGAGACCCATGGACCGAAGCACCCTGTTCTCATCTTCGATGCCCCCATATCTTGCGAGCCGCAACACCTTTTCCTTAATCACCGCGCGAGACAGAAAGTTTCCCGGATCCCCCTTGGGGACGTCCACCTGTCCCCTATACTCGTGGCCGTCCTTTGTCGTCACACGAACCCGTCCTAACCAGCGCTCGGGATAGGCCTGTTCGACCTCATCGTCCTGCACCATCGTCACCCGTTTCATCAATTGTCGGATGCTGGCATCATGGAGAGTGTCTTCGTTAAAGTCGCTGATTGCGGCGTGCCCCTTAATGGCGATCAGGGAAAGCACGAAGGGCATGGAAAACTTGGACTGATGAATGGTCCGAGCCTCCTCAGCCGGCCCTAGCACGTCGATAGCCGCCTGATGCACGTGCGCCTCCACCGTCTCAATATCGTCCCACGAAAGATGGTGCTCGACCATCACCTGTTCCAAGGCATCGGCAGACGGATGCGTATGGCGGCAGGACGCATGCCATTTGAGGGACGTCTCGAGCACGGCCCAACTTTCCCCAAGGCGCGAAGATAGCGCCTCAGGCCGCGTGCTCTTCGAAAACGCCGTTCCCAACCCCTGTGGCCCTTCGAGAATCTGCCGGGCCCCTAAAAGACCCCACTCGGCCCCATAGGCGGACAAGAGACCATCGGACGCTGCCTTGGCTATGTGTAGCTGCTTTGAGTCAGCCGCATCCCGAAGAAATTCCCAAAGCCCGGCCGCCTGCGTGCCGGCCGACCCGACGGCATGGCGGAGCCGATCTGCCGAAAGTCCGAGAATCTTTCCGGCAGCCACGGCCGCCCCTAACGTGCCTGCGGTGCCGGAGGTATGAAAGATTTTGTAATGGCTCGGGCCCAGGAATCGTCCCACGCGAATCGCCATCTCATAGCCGGCGACAATTGACAAAATGAGGTCTCGACCCGAGACCTCCCTATCCTGTGCGGCGGCCAATGCCGCCGGAATCACGGTGGCACCGGGGTGCACCACTGATCCGTTGTGGACGTCATCTTGCTCAACCACGTGGGAGGCCGCCCCATTGACCATCGCCGCAAACACCGGGCTGGTCAGGCGCCCGTTTCCGAGGCATTCCGCCCGCCCGGTTTTTGGCCCCATGTGGTTGGCCCACGCATCCATGATCTGCGTTGGCCTCGCCAAACGGCCGGCCAAGGTTGATCCGAGCCAATCGAGGATCAAATCCAGGGTCCGCACCACCACCTCGTCAGGGAGATCGTCAAACGTGAGAGGCGCCAAGAATTCCAATAAACGGTCGGTATCAGCCATCGTTTTCGTTCACCTCCTTAAGAATCTGTCGAGCCCTCTCAATCACTGGGCGATCCACCATCGCGCCCCGTACCTTCACCGCACCGGCATTTTGAGAGGCGGTCATCACCTCTCTCGCCCAGGCCACCTCATCCGGTGCCGGGGCGTATGCGCGATGCACGGGGGCGATTTGCTGGGGATGAATAATCATCTTCCCCGCCATGCCGAGAGCGCGGGCGCGGCGGGCAGAGGCCTCCAAGGCGTCCCCATCGGTGATGCCGGGAAACACCGCATCGATCGGACCCGGCCAGCCCCACACCCGGGAGGCTAGCACCAAAACACTCCGAGGGAACCCGAGTTCACCCTCATCGGCCGTTTCCAAGGCGCCGATGTCGTTTCGATAATCAAGCGCTCCGAAGGCCAATCGACCGATCCCGGGCCAGGGGTTCTTCACGTCCATCACATCGGCGAGGCCCTGGGCCGTCTCGATGATGAAGAGCCACTCACGGGCAAAGCCCCGCTCGCACAGTTCCTGGACGGCGGCGCGTGTCGCCTTCGGCAGCACAATGCGAAGGTTCGGACCCACGGCGTCGTGAAGCGCCCCCAAATCGTCATAGCCCCACGCGGTGTCCAACCCATTCACCCGTACCCAAGGCGTTCTCGAAAGAGGCTCTTTTAGGAGCCGCGTGACGGTGTCTCGGGCCCTCAATTTCTGGTCCGATGATACGGCATCTTCGAGATCCCAAATGACCTCATGGGCCCGGGATTCCATCGCCTTTTGCAACCGGTCTGGCCGGTCGCCGGGGGCATAAAGCCATGTGCGCGAAGTGTCAGGCATGGTGTCCCTCCGCATCGTCCGAAAGCTTTGGTCGCGGAATCACCGGCGCCTCTCCCCGTTTATACACCATGATGGTGCGGATAAAGCGAATCACGACCGTACCCTCTTGATTAAAACCAATGGTCCGTACTTTCACGATGCCGACGTTCGGCCGCGAATGAGACTCGCGCTTTTCCAGCACCTCCGACTGCGAATAGATGGTGTCGCCTTCGAATACCGGATGAGGCAGTTCGACATCCGTCCAACCGAGATTTGCGAACACATTTTGCGAAATATCGGTGACACTTTGCCCCGTTACCAGCGCGAGAGTAAAGGTGGAGTCGACCAGAGGTTTCCCGAAACTGGTCTGAGCGGCATACACGTGGTCAAAGTGCACCGGCGCGGAATTTTGTGTCAACAGGGTAAACCAGATGTTGTCGGTCGTCGTAATGGTACGCCCTAACGGGTGCGGGTAAATGTCCCCCACGGTAAAATCTTCATAATATCGTCCCTTCCAACCTTCCTGAACCATCTTGATTTTTCCTCCTTTGCTTCTCGCCCGGGCTATCCCGCCGTTCGGGCGGAATCGTCCCCGGTCACCACTTCCAATGATTTTCGTGTCGCGCGCACGGTAAATGGCAAAATAGCGGCGGTCAAGAGACCCGATGCGCCCATGAATAGAAAGACCGTGGTAAATCCGCCACTAATCCCACCCCAGGCGAATACCGCCGTCGCCAAAATGGGCCCAATCGCGCCCCCTAAGTGGCCGACGCCGTCCGTCAGTGAGACCCCGGTAGCCCGGGCTCGGGTAGGGAAGCTCTCCGCCGTCAGCGCATACATGAGCGGGAGGAAGAACCCTAGCGAGGCCGCTAAAATGAAGACGGAGAGGTAGATAAGCACGGGGCTTGCGAAGAGACCGATGGCGGCAAAGGCCAACGTCCATATCAGCATGCCGACCAAAATGATGTATTTCCGCTCGAAGGCATCCCCAAGCCAGGTAGCGAGCAGTGCGCCCACCGGGTAACCGACGGACGCCGCCAACAAGAACACAATACTGTGAGTGAGCGTATACCCCCGATCCACAAAGAAGGTGGGCCCAAGGCCAAGCCAGGTGTAGGTACCCACGTAGAAAATCAGCCACATGGCTAACAGGAGCAGCACCCGCCCACCATAGGGCGGGTGAAAAAGCTCGGCGGTAGGAAAACCCCGTCCCTCTACCTCTTCCCGCGTGTCTACTAGCGGGGGCAATTCTCCACGAAGCCGTCCTTTGACCCAGGTCTCGGCCTCTTCAATAATGATCCGGGCTTCATCATAGCGGCGCTTGGAGAGAAGCCATCGTGGTGATTCAGGAATTCGCTTAAATGCCAGAAGGGTCAGCGCTCCTAACGCCCCAAGAAAGAACATCGCCCGCCATCCCCAAGAGAAGTTGGGCACCAAGAACAAGGCCACAATTGGGACAATGCCTTGTCCCAGCATCGCGAAAACGTTCGCCAAACCGGTGTAGCGTCCGCGGACAGAAGCAGGCGCCAGTTCGCCCATATAGGCGGATATGGCGGCAATTTCAGCCCCAATTCCCATACCAGTAACAAATCGCCAAATGACCATCCAAGAAAGGTTAAATGAGAAGGTGGTCGCTAAGCAGCCCACCGTGAAAAGGAGCGTGGACAACATAATGGCCTGCTTGCGGCCAAGGGCATCGGCTAGATTGCTATTAAGCCACGAACCGAGGATATATCCCAAGAGGCTCGCGGTAATCGGCACCGCTGCCTGTGCAGCCGTTAAGTGAAACAATTTGCTAAATACCGGAAGCCCAAAGGCCACGTTGGTGATGTCAAAAAAGGCGATCAGATAACCGATGCCGACAATCCAAAGGACGGTCCTACGATAGGGCCAGATGGGTAATCGGTCCAGCCGCGCAATGAGTTGTTGATCTTCTGAGATATGGGTACTCTCCGCCACAAATTCCGCCTCCTATTTTGTCCGTCAATTCTCATCCGCGAAACGTTTGGTATCCGAATCCTTAGACCACTCCGTCATTGTGCCATTCGTCAATTGCACCGGAATGAAAGCCTAGTTCTTGCAAAATCGCGTCGGTATGTGCGCCCAACTTCGGGACATCACCCATGAGAGGTTCCGTCCCAGAGAAGTTCACGGGAGGCAGTAACGCCTCAATCATGCCCCCGGGAGTCGAGACCGGCTTCCATCGCTCCCTCGCCCGAAGTTGGGGATGATTCCACAAATCCTCCACGCTATTGAGCCGCGCATAGGCAATGCCGGCCTCATCAAGCCGCGCCAGTACATCTTTTTGATCCATCCGCGAAAAGACCCCATCAATGGCCGCATTTAATGCGGCGCGGTTGGCAACCCGGAGGGAATTGTTTTGAAATCGAGCGTCGTCCGCGAGATCCGGTGCCTCTAGAACGTCTTGGCAAAACAAGGCCCACTCACGCTCGTTTTGGATGCCCAAGAAGACTTCCGCCCCCCCGGCCACGCGATAGGGTCCATAAGGTGCAATGGTGGCATGATGGGCTCCCGTTCGCGCGGGAGGGTGACCCGAGAAATGTCCATAATTCAGGGGATAACCCATCCATTCAGCGAGCGCTTCCAGCATGGAAATATCAATGACCGTCCCCTGATGGCTCTGAAAACGCTGAATGAGGGCCAACAAGATGCCCGTATAGGCGTACATACCCGCGGCGATGTCCGCAATTGACACCCCTACTTTTACGGGTGTCTCGGCCGTTCCGGTAATGGAAAGGAGCCCGCTTTCCGCTTGAATTAATAAGTCGTAGGCCTTTTTTCGAAATTCGGGGCCGTCAGGGCCATACCCCGAGATGTTACACACGATGAGTGCTGGGAACTCCTGTTGGAGGGTTTCCCGGTCTAGTCCCATCTTTTCCAGCGACCCTGGCTTCAGATTTTGCACCAACACATCGGCCCGTTTGAGCAACTGGCGAAATACGGTTTGCCCCGATTCGGTCTTCAAATTGAGCGTCAGGCTCTCCTTGCCCCGGTTAATCCAGACAAAATGGCTGGACTCACCGAAGACCGTCTCGTCATAATGCCGGGCAAAATCTCCGCTACCGGGTCTCTCAATTTTAATCACCCGCGCTCCGAAGTCGGCGAGCTGACGGGTGGCGAACGGGGCCGCCACCGCCTGTTCTAACGCCACCACCGTCACACCCGCTAAAATTCCCCCGGCCATTAGTACGACCTCGGCAATCCCAGCACATGCTCGCTGAGATAGGTGAGAATTAAGTTGGTGGAGATGGGCGCCACTTGAAAGAGCCGGGTTTCCCGAAATTTCCGTTCAATGTCATACTCCATGGCAAAGCCGTACCCTCCGTGGGTCTGAATAGCGGCGTTGGCCGCCTCCCAGGAGGCTTCCGATGCCAATAACTTGGCGAGGTTCGCGTCCTCCCCGGCACGTTCGCCGGCATCAAATTTTCGCGCCGCCTCCGTACGCATGAGATCGGCGGCACGAAGATTCGCATAGGCTCGCGCCAAAGGAAATTGAATGCCCTGATTTTGACCGATGGGACGGCCGAACACGACGCGTTCGCGGGCGTAGCTTGTAGCACGA
>JAKADW010000126.1 GCA_021820165.1 Bacillota bacterium | reverse complement strand
GAATTTGGCAATCTCCGGGTATTTGCCGGACGAGATGTAGGCCTCGGGGATCCATTCCAGGTCCGTAAATCGATCTGGGCAAAAGTCTAGCACCACCGAAGACAAGGATGTCTCGCCGACCGCTTGGACAATCTCGGCCATCGATGGACGCTCCAGCGCCAGAATTGAATTAACCGCAGAAAGTGGCCAAAAAGTCGTGGCTGCCTCTCTAGGGGAGAGTACATCCTGGGATTGGGTCACGTTGCGCTGGACGATCTGACGAAAAGGCATGCTATACTCAAAATATCGATAAGTATGAGAATAGGCGATGGATTCCGCCGCGGATACCACTGGCATCCGAAACCACCCCCGGGGGTTGATGACTCCTAACACGAGATGACGGGAGTACGCACTATAGCTCTCGACATCGAGATTCGGCGTCGGAGGTGGTTTTGTGTGAACCTTTACGTTGTCCAGGGCTTTCAAGTGTTCTTCGTGTTAGGATTTGCCCCCCTTCTTAGAGGCGTCATGGAGCGGTATCGTGCACGGTTGGCGGCGCGCCACGGTCCGCCAATTGTGCAGCCTTACCGCGATTTGTGGAAATGGCTTCATAAAGAGACCGTGCGTAGCCAACATAGCAGTGCCGTGTCTGAATGGGCACCGGTGGTGTATTTTGTTGCCCCGATTTTAGTCACCATGCTCATTCCCGTGCTCACGAGCTTCCCGCTACCCTTTGCGTGGATGGGCGATATGTTGGGTGGGGGAATGATCCTGGCAGGTGGAGGCTTGGCGTTGCTGTTTGCCGCACTCGATAGCGGTAGCGTATATCCAGCCCTCGGTGTCAGCCGCATTCGACTTATTGCCACCTTTACCGAACCCCTCTCCCTCTTGCTGGTGTTTGTGGCGGCCTCAGCGGCCAAAGCGACGATTCCCTTTGTGGTGAATCAGACGTTCGCCTCTCGTTTATGGTTCGCCAGCCCGGCTCATCTTCTGATTGTGGTGGGATGGTTTCTGCTCTTGATTGCGGAAGCCGGCCGCATTCCCATCGACAATCCGTCCACCTCCCAGGAACTGTCCATGATCGATCCGTCGCGCACATTCGAATCCAGCGGTCCGGACCTGGCGCTGTACGAATGGGGCGGATGGATGAAATTCCTCGTTTTAAGTGTAATTCTGTCCAATGTCTTGGCAACGCCGTGGGGCTTAGCGACATCTCCGGCCGTGAGTGCGGTTGTCCTGGCTGCCTTGGCTGTCGCCCTGAAAGTGACGGTCTTAGGGTTGGTATTGGTCAGTATCGAGGCCGGCTTCGCCAAGTTGCGACTCATCCGTAACGTCGACTTTCTCATGGCGGCCATTGTTATCGCCGCCCTTGGTGGGTTGGTATCAAACCTATAGACGAAAGGAGAAAACCGGCATGTCCACGTGGCTCTTGCTGTCGGCGACAGTGCTATGGGTGGGTGCGGTAGCCATGATGATTGTTAAAACACCGCACACCATGGCCGTAATGTATCGAATGCAAGCGGTGGCGGAGGCGGGTGTGGCGTCGCTATTAGCCATCTTCGGCCATCGGCCGGCATACTGGTCCGTTGTCGCTCTCATTATTGTGCTGAAGATTTTTGTGATCCCCGGCGTGATGAATCGCGGGTTAAAACCGATGCGCCAAGCATACGGAACTCATGGCCCTTTCGGGATGAGCGCCCTGTTACTGTTGGCGCTCCTGCTAAGCGCGGGCGGCATCGTGGTGGGGCACTTGGGACTGCCCTATCCCTTGCCCATGGGATTGGTGGTGGCTGCCATGCTAGTGACGTTCGTGCATCTCTCAGGCCGATATGAAGTGTGGAGCCTTCTCTGGGGAATCTTGAGTCTGGAGACGGTGATGGACGTCGGTGTGCTCACCTGGGGAACCAGCATACCCGCGATCGGCGAAGTGGGGATCGACATGACCGGGTTAGCCTTGGCTCTCGTGCTGGGCTATGTGGCAGCGGAAGTCTGGAGGGTTAAGCATGGTTTAGATGTCCGCGATCGCGAGGAGCTGATCGGATGACGACGGATGCCTTGTGGATTATCCCGCTTGGGCTTGCTGCCACTGGGCTCGGGTATGGGATTGTGCCAGTCAATCGCCTGGGGTGGGTGAGCGGGATTGCAGGGGCATTTCTTCTCTTCTGGCTGGTCGCATTGCCGCTGCGCTTGTGGCAGGGAACCGGTCCCTTAACGACATGGTTTTTCGTGATCGTGGCGATCTTGTCAATCTTTGGGATTTGGTACTCGGGTCCGTACATCACACGCGAGGCGCGAGAGCATCACTGGTCGGAAAGACGCGTGAAGGGGTACTATGTCTTCTTTATGCTCTTTATCGGGTCCCTTTCCGCGTTGGCCATTTGGACAAACTTCATCTTTCTATGGATGGCGATTGAAGCGGCGACGTTAACGAGCACGGTGCTGACCGCGCATCCAGCCAGTCGCGGGGCGGTTGAAGCCGCATGGCAATACATTGTTGTGACCGAGTTGGGTGGTCTGGTTGCACTGCTGGGAACCCTTTTATCGTTGACGGCCGTGGGCATCCCGCTATTCGCATGGTCTTTCGTGCCCGCGCATCAGACCTTGTCCGGAGTGCACCAGCACTGGGCGCTTATCGGAGCCTACATGGCCTTGGTCGGCTATGGCACGAAGGCGGGCTTGGCCCCCTTTCACACCTGGCTTCCCGATGCCCACAGCGAAGCGCCAGCACCGGTTTCGGCTTTATTGTCCGGATTAAAACTGGCGGGGGCGATGTTCATCGTGTACCGACTGTTCCACGTGCTCGCCTTGAGTCTTCCGCCTGCCTATCTAAAAGACGCTCTAATCGTGCTCGGCTTGCTGTCATTGGTCATTGCCGCGGGTTCGTTGGCGGTCCAGCGCGATCTCAAGCGCCTTTGGGCATACTCCAGCATTGAACATATTGGGCTTATCAGTCTTGGGATGGGATTCGGCGGCATTGCGTTGGTGGGAGCGTTTTTGCACATCTGGACGCATGCGGCGAGCAAGACGCTATTGTTTCACAACGCCGGTACCGTTCGAATTCTGTATCACAGTTCCCATTCCGATCATGGGGCCCGTGGCATTCTGCATCGCACGCCATGGACTGGTGCGCTGTTGGCACTCGGATCGGCGGCGATCGTCGGGCTTCCGCCGTTTGCCCCGTTTTGGAGCGAGTGGCTAATTCTCGCGGGGGGGCTGCGCCAGGTGGGCGACCGTCCAGCCGCAATTGCGGCCGGAGCCCTAATTGTCCTCATTTTCATCGCCATTGCGCGACGTGTCCCGGGCTGGTTGTTCACTCCGGGGCAGGTCGGCACCTCTTTACCCAATACCATTCAGGAACCCCTGGGGTTAATTCTACCCAACGCGGTGTTGGGAGTGTTTGTGTTGGGCGGTGGCATTGGATTTCCCTTGCTGGTCCACCCCTTATGGCACCATGTGGTGTTGCAGTTGGTCTCTCAACAGGGAGGAGGATGATGACGGAATGGAATGGGGGAACATGGTACACACCATCCCAACAGCTCCGACGGCTCGGGACTGGATCAATGCTTGGCGTGTCGCGCGTTCGGGGGACTCGGACAGCATTCTGCTTACGGCCGATGGCCCCATTCTCACGACGCTACTGATGAACCATAAAACGGGCGCCCTCACCCGGCTATGCTGGGACATGCGGGACAGCAACGGGGGGGATGCGTGGCAACCGTCCTGGTCGGGTATTGGGGAGACGATGGTGGTCGAATATCGCTTAGCCCGGGAACGCCCGGAATTATCGTGGCAATTGCCCGATCATCTCCACGTCCGTGGCAAGGGCCTCTTTACCTATCCCCTGGGCCCAGTCCGAGCGGATGTCGCCGAATCCCTTCTCTATCGCTTGCATGTGATGGGGGACGAAATTATCCGTTTGACGCTCCAAAATGGATTTAAGGAACGGCATATCCGTAGCCTGGTTTCCGGAAAGACGATCCAGGAGGCACTGCCCGTGATTGCTCGGTTCACGACCACCTCAAATGTTCACCATACGTTGGCGATGGTCATGGCGGTGGAGGAGGCGTGGGGAATCCAGCTTTCGCAGCAAGTGCAGATAACCCGGGTGCTATTGGCGGAATTAGAGAGGGCGTACAGTCACTTGGGAGATCTGGCCATGCTCGCCGTCTCCACCGGACTTCCCGTACCCCAAATGGAGTACTTGCACCTGAAAGAGACCGTGCTACGGATCAATTTCGCGCTCTTTGGGCATCGATATCTCCGCGCCGCCATTGTTCCCGGTGGTGTGGCTGCTCGAGGGTGGCACCAAGACGTGGACCCGGTCGGGGCCGCCGGCATGATCTCGGATGTGTTGGATCAAGCGGAGCGCATGCAGATGGGATTGGAACGCACGTCATCGTTTATGGACCGGTTGCATGGAGCAGGGCGCGTGCCGCCTGCCGCCATCCAATGGGGAAGACCTGTGGGCCCCGTAGGCCGCGCGGCGGGACTGGGGTTGGATGTGCGTCGGGTTCGGCCTTATGCGGCATATAGCGATTTTGATCTGAATACGCCGATGGAGACGGACGGCGATGCCTACGCGCGCTTTCGCATTCGCGTAGAAGAGCTCGGCGAAAGTCTCAGAGTGGTGCGGCGGATCTTAGGGGGATGGAATCCCCGGGAGCTATCCCCGAACCAGGCGCTGGAGGTCCTTAACGGACCACCGTTGCAAGCATCGGGGGTCGGGATTGTTGAGGCGCCCCGCGGGCTCTTGGGATATTGGCTGCGGTTTGACCCGAAAGATGGCCGCATTGCACACGCCGCCATCGCGACGCCCTCCGAGCGCAATTGGGCGGTGGTTCCCGATGCGATGGCGAACGGCAACATTTTGCAAGACTTCCCCATCATTGACGCGAGCTTCGCCCTGTCTGTTGCGGGATGGGACGGTTAGCCCAGAAGGAGGACCAGGGATGTACTATTGGCATTGGTTGAAAAATATCGTCCGGCGGCCCGAAACGACCGGATTTCCCACCGATCCCGATGGGATCGCGAAAACGATGTCCAATTCAGACGCGATCCAAACAAGGGCTCGCCCCGTGGAGGGGTTTCTTCGCCGATCTTTGGCCATCCGGCACATTGACGGCGGATCGTGCAACGGATGCGAATCGGAGTTGGGGTTGTTGTCGAGCCCGGATTACGACTTAACCCGCTACGGATTTAGCTTTACGCCTTCGCCTAAGCATGCGGATATTTTGGTGATAACCGGCGTCATCACGGATGCTATGGTTCCGGTCATCGCGGACGTGTTTGAACAAATGACGGCACCTAAGCGCGTCGTCGCACTCGGGTCATGCGCCATCGACGGATGGGTATTTCGGGGAGCTCCGGGGGTTCGGGGGGGCCTTGAGGGAATCGTGCCCGTCGCGACCCGTATCGCCGGGTGTCCGCCAACCCCGGGCGACATTTTGCGTGGACTTTTGGCGACAGTTGACGGCGTCGATCCGCTAAGCGGGCTCAGGGAGATATGGCCATGAACGGCTCCGATTGGATCTTGACATGGACGGTGTATCTTATTGTGGTGCTTGCCGGTGGGGCGGTAGTGTCGCGCCGGGGATCACGCGGCGTTCACATCTGGTTGTCGGTCTCTGGACTGGTGGGCTCGCTGGGGCTCTTGGCGATGTCTTTCTTCTTGGTCCCCCAATATGCCCGTCGAATTCCGTTACCCGCGCCATGGCCGACCTTGGTAGCCTCGCCATTGCCGCTGGCTAGTCTCTGGTCCGTGGTGGCCGGGATCCTGTTCTTGGCAGCCATCCTCTTGACCTTATCGCGCCGGGATGGCCATCGCATACTGTATGCGCTTTTGCCGCTTTTGTCGGGCGTCGGGGTGTTTTTGTGGAGTGGTGATGGATTGTTGCTCTTAATCAGTTGGGAGTTCATCTCGGCCGTCACCTACTTGGGTTTGGTGACCACTCGACGTTCACGCCCCGTCTGGAACGCGGGATGGGTTTTGCTTTCCCTGTCTGAACTTGGCGGCATGATGCTGTTGGTGGCCTTAGTCTGGTTGATGCCCATACATGCCAAATGGTTGCAAGACACGTTGGCGGTGCATCAGCTTGGCGGTATCCCGGCATTGTGGGGAAATGTGATTATGCTACTTACGGTGCTTGCCTTCGGGGTGAAAGCCGGGCTGTTTCCGGTCATGATCTGGATGCCCATGGCGGAACCGGAGGCTCCTGGCATGGTGGCAGGCATTTTTTCCGGATTGCTGCCGGCGCTCGCCTTAAGCGGCATCTTGGCCGTGGAAATCATGGTTGGGGCGAGTTTGGCATGGGCCGTGGTGTTGGTGGTGCTCGGCGTGTTAGGGGCGTTGTCGGGGTCTTTGTATAGTATCGTATCGCGGCATGCCAAACGAGTCTTGGCCTATTCGACGCTGGAAATTCTAGGTTTAGTGTTCACGGCGTTGGGCATTTGGCGGATGGTGTCTTTAATGACACCCAATAGTGTGGCGTCCACCATGGTCCTGGATGCCGCCGTGGTACTTTTGGTTATGCATGCCGGCGCCAAATTCGTGCTGTTCTCCGCCACAGATTTTACGGGTCGCT
>JAKADW010000125.1 GCA_021820165.1 Bacillota bacterium | reverse complement strand
TTCCCAAAGGGGGCTTTGGCGAGAGTGGTGACAGCATCGAACTCGTGGAACGACCACTGGGCGGGTTAACATTGATTTTAGCGGATGGCCAGGGTTCGGGTCCTGCCGCTCGGCGGATAAGTCGGATGGTAGCCATGAAAGCCGTCAGTCTCATTGCGGATGGATCCCGAGATGGAGCCGTGGCCCGCGCCGTGCAGGACTTGCTCTATACGGCGCGGGAGGGTCGGGTCACCGCCACCTTAGCGCTTTTAAGCGCCGATTTTCATACGCGTACTTTAGTGATTGCACGGAACGCTCCCAGTCCGGTGGTGGTGCGGCAGTCAGGCCAGGTCTTTCGATTGGAAGGGCACGCCGAGGTGATCGGCACCTATCGCCGCACCCGACCAGCCATGACCGAACTCGCTCTGGAACCCAATAGCATTCTTTTGACCTACTCCGACGGTTTGGCCACGGCAGGGAAGCGGTACGGCAAGACCCTTCCGTGGGAATCCATTGACGAACGCTTAGCAAGCCTCGCGGTGCCTGATCTATCCGGGTGGGTCGACGATGTGATTGAACGCGCAATCGATTTGGATCAGGGACGTCCGTCGGACGACATTAGCATTATGGCGTTAGGAGTGATGCAGGATGACAGCAGTGCGCTCCGCCGACTTACCGCTAGCATTCCCTATTAACGGACTGATCCTGGTGGGGGTTTGTGCCGCAGGTAAGACCACGGCGAAAGATGGCCTCAAGTCCTCCGGGATTCCGGCCCGTTCCGTGGCCCAAGAGCACTCCATGGTAAAACAGTTGTATCGCCAAGGCGGGATGGGTCTCGTGGTATTGTTAGTGGCCAGCTGGGAAACCGTTCATCACCGGCGCCAATTGGCGTGGAACCCGGATTTTTATCGCACGGAGTGGATGCGTTTGCAAGAGGCGCGAAAAGAGGCCCGCCTAATTCTTCATACGGATGAGTTGTCTCGGAAGGAGGTGGCGGATGCCATTATACGTTGGTGGGATGCGCGATTGGGGCTTGGCCCCGTGTGGATCGGCCATCCCGACTGGGATGGCCCTAAAAAGGCTACAATTCGATCGAAAGTGGCAATAGGCGAGCCGCTTCAGGAAGTGGTGGCGAAGGTTGAGAGAGGCCCTTCAATGAACGGACACGCCGGATAGTACTTCCCCACGTAAATGTCCAAACTCGGGGACAGAGCAATACCTGGTCTTTCGAAAGGACCGTCGGCATAAGAAGAGGCGGTTTCCTTCGAAGGTCGAACCCAACCGCAGCAAAAAATACCCCTTGGGGTAGGGGGAATGGGTTTGCGTATTTGAGGCTCCAATGCTCGGCCGGCGGGGTCTTGGGTTGGATTACGCCACTGGCACTCCATAGCTATGCAGGCACAGAGGAACGAGGAATCAACAATGAAACCAGGGAGGCGTCCGTGAATAACTTGGGAATGCTGGCCCGGCAGATTTGGTCGCACCTGACCCGCCTTCTGATCGGGATGCCCGAGAAGGGGGTGAGTTCCGAATTTCGGCGGCTCATTGTCGGATCCGCCTTGACCAATCTTGGCATTGCCTTTTTATGGCCACTGGTGGCGATTTACGTCCATCGAGTGCTGCATCAGCCCATGGCTGTCGTGGGTGTCTTAATGATGATGCAGGCGGGGGCGGGAGTGGTCGGATCACTGGCGGGTGGTCTCTTCTATGATGCCCAGGGCGCGCGGCGACCAATGCTGTGGGCAATGGCAGGGGCGGTGCTGACGTTGGCGGTGCTTACCCTAGACCGTCGGTTTTGGGTTTTTGCGGTCGGGGTCACATTAGTGAGTTTTTTCATCAATCTGTGTATGCCCATATTCAACGCCCTTTCGGTAAAGACCTGGCCCCAGGGCGGACGTTCCGCTTTCAATGCGGTGTACGTGGCCGCTAACGCCGGGGTGGCGATTGGATCCTCGTTAGGGGGGCTATTGGCTAGTATCGCTTTCCGGGTGGCTTTCGGTGCGGCCGGGTCGGTTATGGCTGCCGTTTGGCTTTTAGTGTGGACGACATATCGGGGAGCGCATTGGAATGATGCCCCGAAAACTCATGAAGGGTCGCGGATACGCCCCAAAGTCCCCATCGTGAGGATGGTGGGGTGGCCCACCCTGATCCTGTCGTCTGCCCTGGCGGTGCAGTGGATGGCCTACGATCAGTGGGAAGTGACGGTGCCTAATTTTATGGCGGCGCGGGGAATTCCGCTTGCACTGTATAGTCTTCTTTGGACCATCAACACGGTTCTGATTCTCACGGCTCAGCCAATCCTGAGCAAAATGGTGTCGCGCCTACCTCGAATTTTTACCCAACTGATGATTGGCACGGGTTTTTTCTTCCTGGCTTTTCTCACGTTGACACTCTTTCACCGTTACCTGGCTTACGTCGTAGCCATGGTTTTGGCCACACTTGGCGAGATGCTGGTGCTCCCCGGAGTGCCGGCAGAGGCCGAGTCTCGATCTAACCCTGGGCGACGAGGCTTAGTTCAGGGTGTCGTAGGGACCGGGGGAGCACTCGGCCGTATGGCCGGACCATTGGTCGGTGGGTTCTTATACGTAGAAAGCAATCCCGGTCGGCTCTTTATCGTGATGACGTTGGTTATGCTCATGGGTGGCACCGGATATCTCTTCGGCGAGTGGCTCTGGATCCGCCGTGCGCCATTAACCGGAGATACGTAGCACCCAAGCGAATGTTCTGGTCAGCATACCAGAGAGACGGCGGTTGGATAGATGCCCGGACCGCGTGGAAGTAATTTTTCTTAAAGCGGGGCTTCGGGGGCGGCTGGCGATAACCGCCCATATCGTCAGGGGCGTACGATGAGGAATCTTTCTGAGCCCGGGCTTTTCCATTGACAGCTTTTTTGGGCCCGGACTATAATGAAACGATTTTGGGACGGGAGGCAATTCGACATGCGCCAACGAAGCCGCGTCCAATTTTTTGCGCTTATCGCGATCATATTGGCCGCAATTTACTACTTTACGAGCGTAAATCCTATCGCGTCTCATCTGCGATATGGGTTGGACCTAAAGGGCGGCGTCACCGCGACGTACCAGGCAGAACCTTCACCTGGAGCCCCGGTCAACGCAGCGACTATGGCGCGTGCCATGGAGATTATGAGTTTTCGGGTCAATGCACTTGGGGTATCGGAACCATTGATTCAGTTGGTGGGAAATAACCGGATTACCATCGATCTGCCGGGTGTAAAAAACCAAGAACAGGCTCTACATTATTTGGGCCAGACGTCGCAACTGGTCATTAAAAGTCCTACGGGGAAAGTCTTACTAACTGGAGCCGATTTGTCGACAGCTGCCGCTTCCATCGCGGGTGGGAAGTATGTTGTCAACATTACCTTCAACCCGAAGGGGACGGCGCTTTTTAGGGCTGCCACGACTAAATACTTCGGGAAACCCTTACCCATATATCTAAACGGCAAGCTAGTGGAAGCGCCGTATGTACGGGCGATAATTTCGAACGGACAAGCCCAGATGTCAGGTAATTTTACGTCTCTGAAAAAGGCACAACAGACAGCATTGCTCCTGCAGTCGGGTGCCTTGCCGGTCAACCTTAAGGTGCTGGATGTCCGGACCGTGAGCGCCACGTTAGGTGCTGCCTCGGTGGCTGCCAGTAAACTGGCGGCCGGTATTGCGGTCGGGCTCATCGCGGTGATCATGATTCTCTGGTATCGTTTGGCAGGATTTGTGGCCGATATCGCCTTGACCATTTACCTGGGTCTCATCTTGGGCGCCCTATGGAGCATCCATGCGGTGATTACGGTGCCGGGTATCGCTGGGATCATTTTGTCGGTGGGAATGGCGGTGGACGCCAACGTTATTATCTTTTCGCGAATTCGCGAGGAAATTATTAATGGGAAGACGCCGCGGGCTTCGGTTGCCGCGGGGTTTCGGCATGCCATACGGGCCATTCTAGACTCCCATGTGACCACCTTTGTGTCGTCGTTGATTCTCTTTTACTTGGGAACCGGTGAGGTTAAAGGGTTCGCGCTAACCCTCATGATCGGCACCATTATTTCTTTGTTTACTGCGGTTTCGGTCACCGGCGTCGTGATCCGATGGGTGGCTGATGCCGGTTGGGCTAAGGTGCGCCAGGTATTTGTGGGATAACGTCTAAGCACGAGAGAGAGGGGTTCGGAATGCGCTTTCACTTTCGTTTCATTCCGCATTGGAAGACCTGGTTTGTCGTATCCGGCATTCTGGTGGTGCTGACATTGGGTGCCTTCTTTGTGCGCGGATTGAACTACGGCATTGATTTTACCGGTGGTAGTCAGATGAACCTGAAATTTCATCACGCGGTAACCACGACCGTCGTCAAGTCGGTATTAGATAAAAATCATCTGGCGGGGAGCACGGTCGTCTATCTGGGCGCTGGGCATCGGAACGTTCTCGTCACAACCCCTACCTTAAGTGAGCATCAACGAGGTCAAGTCTTGAGCCAATTTAATAAGCACATCGGGGCGTTTCAAGAAATATCGACGACAAGGGTCTCCTCAATCATCGGGAAACAGACCGAACAACGTGCCCTGCTGGCAGTAGCCTTGGCTATTGTCGGGATTATCATCTACATCACGATTCGGTTTGAATGGAAGTTCGCGGTATCGGGAATTATCGCCATGGTGCACGATGTCGTGATTACCGTTGGGCTGATTGCACTCATTCACATCCAGCTAACCGAGTACTTCATCATGGCGGTGCTGACCATTTTTGGTTACTCGATTACCGATAAAATTATTGTCTTTGACCGTATTCGTGAGAATTTGCATAAACGCCAGAGGAATGAGCCTTTGGACGATCTTGTCAATACGAGCCTCAATCAAGTGTTGGTGCGATCCATTAATACCTCGACCACTGTGGCCATCGCCTTATTGGCGTTATTGCTATTCGCTGGAACTAGCATTCGCGACTTTGCTTTGACGATGTTAATTGGGGTCATCGTAGGGACCTACTCGTCGATTTTCATCGCCAGCCCGATTTGGTGGCGATGGAATCTTCGAGAGGACGGTGGCAAAAAGCGGCCGAAACCAATAACCTCCCCCCGGGCCTAGGTGCCCGGGGATTTTTCTGTTGGAACGGGTATCCTAAATAGGGGGGTGGCGATGCGTGACGTTAAGACACTTCGGGCCCGAACATGAGTGGGAGACCTTGCAACAACAAGCGCAGCACTTTTGGAATAGCCCTTGGGCGATGGTCTCGCAGTGGCACCTGGGCGACAGTCGTGAAGTATATGTATACGAGAATGATGACGATATTGTGGTGAACTTGAATGTCGAGGGCATCGCGTTAAGCGACTTATCGATCGATATCGATGACAGTCATCTGCACCTGACTGTCCGTGACAATGTCGCGTCGGGGCGGGCCGAAGAAAGAGTGGTGGTTCCCTTCCCCTTTCATGTGGATCCGAACACGGCCGATGCAGTCCTGGTGCAATCCGACGGCTCGTTAGAGCTTAAGGTGCGTCGGCAAGTATCGCCTGGCCCCCACGGTGCGAGGCACTAATGTCAGAATGGGGTCAAGCGTTGGCGTGGATCGCCTGGGCTGCCAGTATGGTCAACGATTGGCCTTGGTTGGCCATTGCCTTTGGGCTTTTATGGCTGTCGGCATGGGGACATTGGCCGTCTAGCCCATGGCTATTTGCGCTAGAAGCAGTGGTGGTGCTCTCTATCGAAGTCGTCTTACTTAAAAAGACTCCACCGCGGCCCGTGGCACGATCCTACCGGCGACTCGCAATGGAATCGATGTCATTACTCTGGCTCTCATTTTTGTTCGGAGCCGTCGGAGGTCTCGCGGCCTGGGAGGGGGCGGTTGGGTTCGACGCTGGGTCGCGCGCCAAGGGGTTTATTTCGGGCTTGGTGCGCCAATCCGCATTGCGCGGTACTCGGTTAGTTGTTGGCTTGATTCTCTTGTGGGTGACGCCGCTTGGGTTCCGATGAGCCACGCTTTATCTGCTATAATTAGGTGGGTTAGGCACGTCGCAATCGGGTGGAGTCCGGCATGCCAACTAACGGCGAGCAGGAGCTTTTGGCAGGGAGCCGTAGTGCCTGGTGGGGCGCTGTTGGAAACCTAGCCTTGACGGTGCTCAAGATTACGGTCGGAATTCTTGGCCATTCCCGCGCGCTGATCGCCGATGGAGTCCACTCCGGAGCGGACTTGGTTTCGTCGTTGGCAGTGGTGGTCGGTCTAAGAGTGTCTCGGCGCCCTCCGGACGAGGGCCATAACTACGGGCATGCCAAGGCCGAAGCAGTAGCCCAAAAAGTTGTGGCCTTGTTGCTTATTTTGGCGGGATTTGAGCTGGGTGATAATGCGGTGCGGGCATTCGGCCATCCGAGTGCGGTGCGCCCCAATGGGATCACCTTGGCCGTTGCCGGAGTGGTGGTCGTCGTCAAAGGATTCATGTATGTCAGACAGCGCAAGGTTGCGGTCGTTACGGGAAGCCACAGCCTGATGGCACAGGCTCTTGATAGTAGGATGGATGCCATCTCGTCTTTAGTAGCCACGGGCGCCATAGTCGGGGCCATGATGGGCCTTGCGCACTTTGACGCGATT
>JAKADW010000124.1 GCA_021820165.1 Bacillota bacterium | reverse complement strand
TGGGGCCAGCACTAGGGGGATGGATCATTAGCGGCGGATCGCTGGTGTTGCCGGTCCTCATTGCCTCCACATTGCAACTCGGCTACGTGGTCTTATTCCCCACCTTAATGGCCCGATATGATCCGAGCCAGGCCCCCGACCATGCCAAAATATCGTCCCGTGCATCCAGTCGGGAAAACTAGACGACCGGAGCCTAAGGCCGCCGGTCGTCCCTAACTTCCATCGAAGCACGTCTAATTTAGCCATTTCCTCCAGGGTTCCCTTGACTCGGGTCGCCCAATTGAGTTCCCAAGCCTTTTAAGAATCCCATCAGATAATGTATCGCCCGTGCCACGTCCGGATCCTTTAACATTCCCATCAACTGCCAAATGGACATCTTGTCCGCATCGGGGCCTTGACTTTGAGACTGGGCTTCATGAAAGCCCGATTGCAGCGCCCCCATGAGGGAGAGACCAAACCCCTCGGGAAGCGCCCCAAGGGCCATGGCCAACGTGACGGCATTGTTTAAGCCTCGTTTCGTGGGTTCGGTATCGAGTTTCTCCATCACCATTTCAGAGATGGGTTTCCGCTGCTCGAGAAGCGCCCGTAGAAATCGCCAAACTCCCGCTTGCTCGAGTTCCTCGATAATGGCTTCAACGTTCTTTGAAGCCGAATCAGGTGGCACCAGTTCCCGAGCTGTCGCCGAAGGCGGCAAATCAACAATTGGCTTAGCCACGGCGTCGTCCCTCCTCGTTTTGGGTGGTTAGTGGACGGTAGTCTGAGCGTGCCCACTTCTTCTCAACCTCAACCCCAGGGCGGGGATTACGCTGTTGGAACCGCCAATTGCGCCGAGGAAGCGGAGAGCCGGACTCAGGGTTTAAAACTTCGAGCTTCGCATAGGTATGCTTGTACCCCGGGGTCCCGGTGGTGGGATCGAAGACGTCCGGCGTCAATTGGTTGATGGCACCCTCACCCGTAGAATTCATGGGAAGATAGACCTCGCGCCCTTGCACCCGATCGGTGATAATTGCCCGCATGCGCGCATGACCTGTTGGGGTTACCAACCGCACCCACTGACCATCTGCAATCTGCCGTTCGCGGGCTAAGTCGGGTGAAATCTCGAGAAACACCTCCGGCACTAACTCGCGGATGCCTTGGACCCGATACGTCATGTTACCCTCGTGAAAGTGCTCTAAGATTTGACCGTTGTTGACCAGAATGTCGTAGTCGCTTCCGGGAGTCGGCACCTCCTGGAACGTCAGCGGTACTAACTTGGCTTTCCCGTCCGGTTGATGAAACCCGTCTTGGTACAAGAGCGGGGTGTCCGTACCGTCGGCAGACACCGGCCAATTCAGGCTCTTGAATCCCTCCAGCCGCTCGTAGGTAACCCCTTGGAAGATCGGCGCCACTTGACTGACCTCCGCCATAATGTCGGACGGATGCTGATAGGTCCACCGAGCACCCAATTGATTGGCGATTTCTGTCAGGATAACCCAATCGGGCCTGGCCTCCCCCAACGGCTCTAATGCTTGGTAGAAACGCTGGATGCGCCGTTCTGTATTAACAAAGGTCCCATCCTTCTCCAGCGACGGAACCGCCGGCAGGATGACGTCGGCATATTGGGCGGTCTTGGTCATGAACACTTCCTGTACGACCAGAAAGTCTACTTGTTCCAAAGCCCGTTGAATGGCCGAACTATTGTTGTCCACCAGCGCGGTGTCTTCACCGACAATGTAGAGCGCGTGCAACGTTCCGTTGAGCACCGCATCAGAGATGTCGGTATTAGAAAGCCCAGGCTTTTGGGGAATCTGTTCCCCACCCCAGATTTTCTCGGCCCGTGCGCGTGCCTCGGCGTCCTTGATCTCCCCATAACCGGGGAGATATTGCGGTTTTGCACCAAAGTCGCTCGCGCCCTGCACGTTGTTGTGACCCCGCAAGGGGTAGCCGCCCGTTCCCGGACGTCCAATGTTGCCGGTGAGCAGCAACAAATTGGCGATGGCAAGCGACCCTTCCGCCCCTTGACCTTGCTGCGTGATTCCCATCGCCCAGAGAATCGCCACCCGTGGGGCTTGGTGAATCATTTCGGCTAGCTTTTTGACGGTTTCAGCAGGAACCCCGGTTAGCGCCTCTACCTGGTCCAGGGTATAGGGAGCTAAGGATTCCACATACTCGTCGAACCCGGTCACATGAGCCTCAATAAAGGACCGATCGATCCACCCTTGATCCACCAGATATTTTTGTAGCCCCGCCAAGAGATACGGGTCGGTACCACTTTTCGGGTGTATGTAGAGGTCTGCCCGCTCTGCCATTTCGTGCTTACGCACGTCGATGACCACCAGCTTTTGTCCACGAAGCTTGTGCGCCCGCTTGACACGGGTGGCGAACACCGGGTGCGACTCCGCGGTATTAGAGCCGATGGTGATCACCAGATCAGCCTGCTCGATATCCTTCAGCGTGCCGCTATCCGCTCCATACCCCACCGTGCTATGAAGGCCGAAGGTCGCCGGATCCTGGCAGTAGGTGGAATCATTATCCACATTGTTGGTGCCCATCACGGAGCGAGCGAGCTTCTGGACCAAATAGGCTTCTTCGTTGGACCCCTTCGATGAGGCGATAAACATCAACGAATCGGGGCCATATTGTTTTCTGGTCTCCTGAAGTTTCCGTGCCACCAAATTTAACGCCTCGTCCCATTCGGCTTCGCGAAAACCTTGACCTTCGCGAATGAGCGGCTTGGTCAACCGGTCGGGGCTATTAATAAAGTCCCAACCAAATTTTCCTTTAACACACGTCGACACGCTATTGACCGGAGCCTCCAATGGAGGTTCAATCTGCAGAATCTTGCGGTCGCGCGTCCAAACATTGAAGGAGCAACCCACCCCGCAATAGGTACAAACCGTCTTGGTCCGCTTGATGCGGCTTTGACGCATTTGCGCCTCGACATCAGATAGGGCGAACACTGGCCCCATCGCGGGTTCCACTCCCTCAACCACGTCAATCATGGGCAACAGCGTGTCCGGCTCGATTCCCGTCAAAAATCCTGCTTCACCCAACATCGACTTTTCCATCAAGGCGTTACACGGACACACCGTCACACAGTGGCCGCAGGACACGCACGAGGACTCTCCAATCGGCTTATGGTCATCCCAAACCACCCGAGGCCGGTCGAGACTCCAGTCAATCGACAAGGTTTCGTTCACCTCGAGGTCTTGGCATGCCTCGACGCATCGTCCGCAGAGAATGCACTGATTGACATCATACTGATAAAAGGGATTGGAATCATCAATGGGTGGGTAGGGTTTCGGCGTATAGGGAATGGTTTGATGTTCTAGATGCAAAAGCTCGGTGGTATTATGCACCACACAATCCTGATTATTGTTGTCGCAGACAGTGCAATACAGGCGGTGATTGCCAAGGATGCGCTGCATGGCTTCCTCCTCCCGCTCCTTCACCGCACGGGAGACCGTATCCACCGTCATCCCCTCGCGCACCGTCTCTGCGCAGGCGCGAACAAACTCGCCGTTCACTGACACGATGCATGTGTCGCACGTCTGAATGGGGCCCAGTACGGGCAAGTAGCAGACATGAGGAACGGCATTCCCTTGATCCAACAGCACGTCAATTAGTCGTGCCCCCTTGGGCGCTTCGCGCTCTTCCCCATTGACCGTCAGCGTGACTCGCTTGATCGTGTCCTCCATGTTGTTGAACCTCCCCAAACGTCCTATTGATTGGTAATCCCGTGGGCCTCGCACCACTCCTTAAAATGATTGGCTTCAATGCGCTCGTCGGAAATGCCTTCCGCCTGATCGGAAGCCAAAAATACAATGGGCGGCCCCATGATGGCCGGTTCCAAGAGATGGCTTCGAATTTCCGGCGAGATCTCGTCAGGAATCATTCCGGTCAGTGTGGCTCCACCGGGAAGTAGCATGTTGACGGTAATGCCATAGGACTCGAGGTCCCGAGCCATGATGCGCGTCAGGGATTCCGCACCGGCTCGCGACGGGCCGTAGGGAACAAAGCCCTTTCTAACCATGGTCTCATGGTTCATCGAGATATTGACAAAACGGCCGCCCCCTTGGTGGATAAACACGGGTGCAAAGACGCGAGACACCAAAAAGTATCCCCGAAGATTGGTCTCCAACACGGCATCAAATTTCTCCGGCGATACTTGGAAAAACGGCAGCGGATGACTCAGGAAATCGGGGTTAACCGTCCGCATACCCAGCCCCGCATTGTTAACCACCATGTCGATAGTGGACCACCGGCGCAAAATCTCCTCTTTGGCTGATTCCACCGACTGTTCATCACGCACATTCATGGGTAACGCTTCGGCATCTAGCCCCTGCTCTCGAAAGTGCTGGACGGTGCTCTGAAGCCGCGGCGTAGGTCGGGCCGAAATGGCCACCGAGGCCCCTTGACGAAGAAGTGCCTCCGTCATTGCCAAGCCCAGGCCGCTGGTCGCTCCGGTGATAATCACCCGTTTCCCCTTTAGCATCATTTGCCACCTCCGGCCCCTATTATAACCCCTTCGGCAAATTCACCCACTTTCCGACTACACCACCTCTCATTGTCGAGAATGTAAATTGTTATGGAGGTGGTCCACGGTGGAGTTGCCGAAAGAGACCCGATTAGCCTGAAACGCATGCACTGACGGTAAGCGAAAGCCTAATATATCTGGAACATGAGTCTCTCTAGATCCATGCGGAAAGACACCAGGGTCTTTTTATCTAGACCGTCGGTACCCGCCCCGTTTTGACTATGGCGGCTGGCGTGGTGAAGGATACTCTCGTCAGGCGCATCGCACAATAAATTCGGGCTCGCCTCCTAGGTGAAATCGTGGGCATCCCATGCGAGAGTCCATTACTCGTATGATGACACATTGTCAACCCGGCCGGCCTACGTTTTATTTGAGCCATGCGAGGTCGGTCGTCAAGGTCGGCGTAGCCGCCGCAGGGAAACCTTGACGAGGACCGCAGCTGGCCTATCCTGGCCGGGGCCGGACGGGATCGCTGACCCCTGCCCAGTGCATGCGGGAAAATCCTATCACGGATTTTCTGAGGCGACGGCGGATCATTCTCGTATACGCGGGCTGATGGCTCTCGATATTGAGAGCGTAACCGCAAGTTAGCGAATCCGACGGGAGCTGTCTCACTCTACAGGCGCGTGCTCGACGAGGTCTTAACGCATAGTAACTTGACGAGGGCGCTTCCCAAATGTAGCCACACAGTTCCCGACCCACGGCGGTATAGGCGGCATTATAGCCCCGTTTGGCTCCGACGCGACGGAAACGATCGTACAGCCGGTTTTGGTAATGTGACCGCGCCATTGCGCGCCTCCACTGGACGATTCGCTGGGCACGAGCCCGGTACACGCGATTAGCGCAGACGGACGAGCAAATTGGCTAAAGTCTCCGCCCTCCGCCACAAGCGTGGTGGTCCTGACCCAATCGACATCCCGGAGGGCCTGGAAGGAGCGGATAAAGCGGGTGTCCCGGCATGGCCAGTCGAATGGCGGCATCGAGACGCGCAACCCGGGTGTCGAGTTACTCCAATTGCGCTAACCACTCGGCCCAGACCGTGGAACGCGAGGCCGGCGCGGGAGTCAATGTCCGAATCCACTGGCGATAACGGGGGCGCCAGACAGCATCCCTTCCGGCCGATGGATGTCCCACCGCAAAAGGGCGCTTTTCATGCGATGGCGCAGCCGACGGCGATCGTCCTCCACCGCCGACTCCCGGGCGCGCACCAGGTCGCGAAAGGCTTCTTCCTCCGCTGTGGGCAGATGCTCCCCGCCCGCAAATCTTCGGCCAGTGTGCGGGCATCACGCCGATCCGTCTTGACGCGATCGGCGGCGCGATGAGGAATGAGGCCCGGCGTGATGACTTCTGAGGCCACCTGCAGCCCGCGAAGATGGCGGACCAATCCAAAGCCGGTTGGGCCGGCTTCATAGCAGACCAAAAGCGTTTTCGCATCGGGTTGCCGACGCACCCACTGGGTCACGGCGTCCAAACGATAGGGAATCGTGCCCACATCGTGGGCGCGGTCACGCCCGGGGCGCTTCGGCAATGACAATGGTTTCGGCAGAAACGTCGAAGCCCTACGTAACGGGTATACTGTTCCATGAGACACCAGTAGTCCTCTCTCGGAAAGACATCCGTAGGGTACCCACTACGGATTCGGGAGCTCGACTCGGTGTCATCATTCTATCTAGGGAAGCGGTTCCGTAAATGGGCTTGGTCAAACTCGTAGTCGGTGACACTCGCAATCGCACAGGGGACCCGTTTGGGGACAAATAAACGTCCTAACGGAGAGATCTAACATAAAGCGTCAAATCCGCATGGCACGTGCGATAAGAAGCCCCGAGAAAAAGGCAGTCAGCATACCAACCAGGACGCCCAGTTGAAATCCCGAGAGCACCACATTGATTGCCAACAGTACGATGGCCCATTGGGCGACACCGCCCATCCGCCGCGTCGCCATCACCGTGACATAAGCCCCGGCAAGACCAAAAGACGCGAAAGTGCCCCCGGCAAGACCGGCGCCAATCAAGCTGGTCGCAATACCACCAATAATGCCTGATCCAAAAAAGATGACTAAA
>JAKADW010000123.1 GCA_021820165.1 Bacillota bacterium | reverse complement strand
CCGAGCTCACTTTCGTCCGCATTCATCACCACGTAGCGCTGATTCCCGCCGGCTGAACGGACCCCCTCCCACTTCACACCGGTGGGAAAGGCGGCGCCGCCGCGGCCCTTAATACCACTGGCTTTGACCTCACCAATGATGTCATCGGGAGACATCGAGAACGCGCGGGCCATCGCCCGATCGAACCCGCGTTCCAAAAGACGCTCCCGAGAAACGGGATCGCGAGTCCCGGAGGGATCCGGCAGGAGGCGTCGGACTTCAGGCATGATCCTCACCTCGAATCGCGGCCGCTAAGGCTTCCTTTGTCGCCCGGCGGATGGTGGCCCGCCCATCGAACAAAGCCGGCGCCGCATCACAGTGGCCTAAACAGGGCGCTCCCTTTACTGACACCGTCGTCCCCCGCTGAAAATCTTCCGAGGCCTTCAAAAGCTCTTCCGATCCGGCTAGGGCACACATGACATCCGTGCAGACATAAATGGGGCGATGACCCTCGGCATTATCAAAAAGGGCATAAAACGAGGCGACTCCATAGACTTCCGCGTAGGGAATATTCATGGTCCGAGAAACCGCCTCAATCATTTCCGGTCCCAGATAACGATATTCGTCAAACACGCGCCATAACGCGGGCAACAATTGACTACGCTCCCGACCTAGATCACGCAACAGCGATTGTATGCGCAGCAAAACGGCAGCATTCTTTTCATCTCTCATTGTCATGCCTCTTTTCTCCCCGCACCTTGAAGCCGTGCCAATCGAACGGCGGCCGCTTTGAATTCCGCCGTGCCTGACTTGGGATCGTTGGCGTCAATGGTGAGATCGTTGGTCGTCACCTCATCCGGAAAATGGAGCGTCATAAAGACTGTGCCCGGCGCTACGGCCTCAAAGACGTGTGCCGGCACCTCTACCCGACCACGGGCCGAGATAACCTCGATGACTTCCCAGTCATCGATGCCGAGCTTTGACGCGTCGTCCGGATGAATTTCCATCCACTCGCCGATATTCTGAGGGTGATCGTAGACATTTGACTGCACCCCGGTGTTGTAAAACGCCAAGCGGCGTCCCGTGGTCAAAATGAACGGATACTCCTCGCTCGGAGATTCCACTGGGGGCTCCCAATCCACCACCGCAAAAGGAGCTTTTGGCCCGGTTTCCGGTTGCCACAAGCGCTCGTGCAACACCGGACTCCCAGGGTGGCTCTCGTCATAGACGGGCCACTGCATGCCGTGAAGTGCCTCCATCCGTTCATAGGTGATGCCGCGATAATTGGTGGTCAGATGCCGCATTTCGTCAAAGGCCTGGTGGGCCGTGAGAACGGGCCATTCGTGTCCCATGGCCCGCGCTAGCGATGCCAAAATCCACAGGTCGTCTCGCGCTTCGCCGGGGGGACGGCGCGCCGCTTTCACCCGTTGAACCCGCCTTTCACTATTGGTGTACGTTCCTTCAGCCTCGGCGAACGAGGCGGTAGCCGGAAACACCACATGGGCCAGCTCGGCCGTCGGGGTAAGAAAGATGTCTTGAACGACGAGCGCATCCAGATTGCTGAGTAAGCTTCTCACATGGCGACTGTTGGCATCAGATTGAGCGGGATTTTCTCCGATGACGAAGAGTCCCTTAAGCTTCCCTTGGGCCATCGCCGAAAACATTTGGGTTTGGTCGTAACCCGGCGTCGGACTAATCGGCGCACCCCAGGCCCTTTCGAACTTCTCGCGCACGTCAGGGTCGGTCAGGTCTTGAAACCCGGGCAAGCGTCCCGGCAGCGCCCCCATGTCCCCGCCACCCTGCACGTTGTTTTGCCCTCGCAAGGGATTGAGACCCGTGCCGGGGCGCCCAACGTTCCCGCACAGAAGCGCCAAATTGATGAGCGCTCGGACATTATCGACCGCGTTATGGTGCTCGGTAATACCCAAAGTCCATGCAATCATGGCCGTAGGCGCCATGGCATACCGGCGAGCCAAGGATACGATGCGAGCCACCGAAATACCGGTCGCGGCTTCGGCTCGCTCGGGTGTCCAATCCTTGACGTGCTCGGCAAACTCGTGGAAGCCCTCGGTGGCCTCGGCGACAAAGTTCCGATGATAGAGGCCATCCCGAATAATGACGTGTGCCATCGCGTTCGCCAAGGCAATGTCCGACCCAATGGCGATTTGTAGATGTTCATGCGCCTTTCCGGTGGTGAGCGTCTGACGTGGGTCCACCACCACAAGCTCCGCCCCATTGTGAACACCCTTCATAATATGGTGGAAAATAATCGGATGGGCTTCCGCCGCGTTAGAACCAACCAATAGAATGAAGGCGGTATGATGGAAGTCGTCATATGAACTGGTGCCGGCCCCGCTGCCGAATACTGTCGTGAGACCCACGACGGACGGCGCGTGTCACGTACGGTTACAGGAATCAATGTTGTTGGTCTGGAAGACGACACGAGCGAATTTGGATGCCAGGTAGTTCAACTCATTGGTGGACTTAGAGCAACTGAACACCCCCAACGCATCCCCGCCGTATTGCGCCTTGACGGATGAGAACAACGCGCCGGCCCGATCCAAGGCTTCGTCCCAGGTCGCTTCCTGTAAGGTGCCATTAATCCGAACCAGGGGGTGCGCGAGACGCGCACGCACGGTCCTTTTCCGCGTCGCATGAGCCATGGTGATATCCCCCTCTTGCGAGCTACTCAGACGAGCTTGCCTAATGTTGGGCTCCCCCGGCGATGTAGGCAGCCAGTTTTTTTCTGAGCTCCCGTTTCTCGTTAAACGCTTTGGTCACGTCGCGCATGACCGCCGCGATGCCCGCCATGCGCTGATTCTCATCATGAAACGGAACGATGGTGAACTCCACCGAAATCCGCGTGCCGTCCTTCCTCATCGCCGGCACCGCTAAAAGATCCCCGGCACCATACCGGCTTTCTCCCGTTTCCATCGTGCGCCGGTAGCCCTCCCAATGGCGGGCCCGAAGATTTTCCGGGATGATGATATCCAATGACTGGCCTACCGCTTCCTTAGACGAGTAGCCGAACATGGAAGCCGCCCCATCGTTCCACCAGCGGATGATTCCCTCGGCATCCGAATAAATGACCGCGTCAGACATGGTACGGACCAACGTGATGGCAAATTCCTTCGGGTCAAATTCCACGATATAGAAACCCCTTTTCTTGCCTATTTTTCTAAAGCGCTCTTCGGGTTGAGACTTTGAATGTGCCCACTCTCGGTTCCGGCCGTGGGATCGATGACCGCGTTAATGAGAGTCGGCCGTCCCGAGGCGATGCCATCTTTCACGGCCCGAGCCAACCCCTCGGGATCCGTAACGTACCGCCCCTCCCCCCCGAAAGCCTCGATAAGCTTGTCGTAGCGCGCATCGTGAACAAACCCGGTGGGGGAAGGCGGGCCATCTTCGGGATCTCCGCGGTAGATGCCCCCATTATTCAACACCACGATGGTGACGGGAAGCTTATAGCGGCAAATCGTCTCGATTTCCATGCCACTAAATCCGAAGGCACTGTCTCCCTCGATAGCCACGACCGGCTTCCCTGTTTCCATGGCCGCCGCAATGGCGTATCCCATGCCAATGCCCATGATCCCCCAGGTGCCGCTGTCCAACCGATGGCGGGGAAGACTCATATCGATAATGTTTCTGGCAAAGTCCAGCGCGTTGGCGCCCTCGTTGACAACATACACATCGGGTCGAGAGCTTAGCACCTCTCGGACCGCTCCCAGCGCATTGGAAAAATTCATGGGGTTGGTAACGCTACTGACGCGTTTAGCCATCTTCTCCTGATTTTTTCGCTTGCGCTCGCCAATGGTCTCCAGCCATTCGGGATCCGGATTGACCGACCCTGGCGGCAATGCTTGACACAAGGCGGATACGGCCGAACGAATATCGCCTACGACCGGCGCGGCGATGGGGCGGTTGCTGTCGATTTCGTTGGGATCAATATCAATCTGGACATACTGCACGGACTCGGACCAGAGCGGGCTTTTCCCGTGCGACAATAGCCAGTTCAAGCGCGCCCCCACCAACACCACCACGTCGGCATTGCCCAGTACATAGGAACGGGCGGCCGCGGCCGACTGAGGATGCGAATCAGGCAGTAATCCCTTGGCCATAGACATGGGTAGGTAAGGGATGCCAGTGCCTTCGACCAGGGCCCGAACTTCCTGGTCGGCCTGAGCATAGGCAGCCCCCTTGCCTAGCACGATTAAGGGCCGCTTCGCCTGAGAAATCAAATCGCGGGCCCGCTCAATCGATTCTGGCGCTGGGATCTGGATAGGAGAGGTATCAACGGGCTTGAAGAGAGACCTTTTTGCCGTCTCAACATCGAGCACGGATCCAAAAGTCTCCGCAGTGATGTCGAGATACACGCCTCCCGGCCTCCCCGAGATCGCGGCGTGAATGGCGCGAGCCAGGCCTACGCCAATATCTTCGGGGCGATTGATGCGAAACGCCGCCTTCGCGAATGGCTTGGCGGCGCTGAGCTGATCGAGCTCTTCATAGTCTCCTTGCTGCAAATCAATAATGGCACGGTCACTGGACCCACTGACGAGAATCATCGGAAAGCAATTGGTGGTCGCGTTGGCTAGGGCGACCAGTCCGTTCAAAAAACCAGGACCCGATACCGTCATACAGACCCCCGGCTTCTGGGTGAGGAATCCGGCAATGGCGGCTGCGTTGCCCGCATTTTGCTCATGCCGAAAGCCCACATAGCGGATCCCCTCTTCTTGGGCGAGGCGTAAAAGGTCGGTGATGGGAATGCCGGCGACCCCATATATGGTGTCGATTCCGTTCAGTTTTAGCGCGTCGATCATGACATGAAATCCGTCTGTTAACGGTGTTGATTCCACCCTATCTCCTCCTCAGTGATAGAAAGCGGGGGTGGGAGACAACACACCCGCTCCCCCGCCTCTTCCCCGGTGATGCCTTCGCCCGCTATTAGGCGGAGACAACCTTCTTTTGACGCAATTCAGCGATCTGCTCGGGAGTGTAGCCAAGCTCGGCCAATACCTCGTCGGTGTGCTCGCCCAGCAAGGGGGATGCCACAATCTCTGGCTTAAAGCCAGAGAACTTAATCGGGCTCCCCACGGTGAGATACTTGCCGCGCACTTTGTGGTCGACCTCGACGATGGTCCCACTCGCACGAAGGTCGGGGTCCTCTTCAATTTCCTTCATGCTCAAGACGGGCGCGCAAGGCACCTCATACTTTCGCAGAATGTCGACGGCCTCATACTTGGTCTTGTCGGCCAGCCAGCGCTCGATTTCCTCGAAAATCTCGAAGAGATGAGGCTGGCGGGCGGCGGTAGTATTGTATGCGGGGTCGTTGGCCCACTCAGGATGGCCAATGGCTTCCGCCGTACGGGCCCAGTTTTGCTCTTGCACGGTAAAGTAGATGTAGGCGTTCGGGTCTGTCTCCCAGCCCTTGCACTTCAACACCCATCCCGGCTGACCACCGCCACCGGCGTTGCCCCCACGGGGAACCGCGTCGCCAAACTCGATGTTAGGGTATTGCGGATACTCCTCCAGATATCCCACCTGGTCGAGGCGCTGCTGGTCGCGCAGTTTAACCCGGCAGAGGTTCAACACAGCGTCTTGCATCGCCACACTCACCTTTTGCCCCCGACCCGTCTTCTGCCGATCAATGATGGCGGTCAAAATGCCGATAGCCAGGTGATAGCCGCTGTTGCTGTCGCCAAGGGCCCCACCGCTGACCGTAGGCGGCCCGTCCCAAAACCCCGTGGTAGAGGCAGCACCTCCTGCACACTGGGCCACGTTTTCGTAAGTTTTCAAATCACCATAGCGGGAGTTCTCCCCGAACCCCTTTACGGAGCCAAAAATGAGGCGGGGATTTATCTCTTGAATTCTCTCCCAGGAAAACCCCATCCGATCCATGGCCCCCGGCGCAAAGTTTTCCACCAGCACATCAGCCTCACGGATAAGTTGCTCGAGAATCTTCTTGCCTTCCGGGGTTTTGGTGTCCAACTCCAATGACCGCTTGTTGCTGTTCAACGTGGTAAAGTACAAGGCGTCCGCCTCCGGGATGTCCCGCAGTTGGCGCCGGGTGACGTCGCCCACGCCAGGCCTCTCAATTTTCAGCACGTCGGCACCGAACCAGGCTAGGAGTTGCGTGCATGCCGGGCCGGCTTGAACGCCCGTAAAATCTAAAATTTTGATGCCTTCCAACGGTAAACTCACGTTTGGTTCACTCCCTCGTTTAGATGAAATCGCACGGCCCTCGCTAAGCCGTCACAGGTCGGAGCCCGAATGACCTCGGATTTCCGCGCTTCGAGCGTCCCCTGGAACCGGGAACCCGAAAAGTTAAACCCAAATCTAACTCACTCAAAGCATCGCAATCAGCGAAAACCAATTCAAGTCAGGGCATTTATGGAGTAATATAATAATTAGTTATGTTTCTGACATGTCTGACTAATAAATCGGTGTGCGGACATGAACCGTGCAAGAATGCTCAATGGGACCGAATAGGATAAGTTGACCATTCGCGAAAGAGGGCAACCCATGACACTCCGGCAATTGGAATTCCTCATTGGCGTCGCTGATTTGGGAAGCATCTCAGCCTGCGCCGAATATTACGGCGTCAGTCA